>NZ_JAFEWC010000002.1:300000-583934 GCF_017355875.1 Aridibaculum aurantiacum | reverse complement strand
CACTGACTATTAATTCTCAAGTAAATTGAAATTAACGTCTTTGTGTTCTGTTTTAATTTTATTTACGCTTGCTTACCTGTGTAAATGACCATCACTAATCATCTACGCTGTTACTTCCATTCTTTCAAAGAACTTGACATTTACAAACTACCTGCGCAGCTGCAAACCTCTGTAAGTGATAAGGTTATGAACCTTTAGACCCTCTCGCTGTCTCACTTTTTATAACCGTCTTAAGAGCTTTTTGTACCCCGTTTTTCAATTGGGAGTGCAAAGATAAGAGCTTTTCTGAAACTACCAAAAAAGATTTAGAAGTTTTTGAGCCAACCTGCTGTTTCACTAGAACTATTACTTCGTTAGAAGCGGCTGCAAAGGTAAGATGGAGAACCCTTACCAGCAACATTTCTGAAAGAAGAAGTAGCCAAAAATTTGTGAAGAAACTAGAGCAAATCAACAGTGAAAATCTTTCGAAGAACTGCAGTTTTTTGAATTGGGTTGCAGATATAGACGTTCTTGTTAATGCAAATCATTATTCAAAAAATTGAAACATTGATTTTCTATCCCAGAAAAGGATACTCAACTTTAACCAAAAAAAGACCATGTGCAGGTGTAGCGAAATTAGCTTTGGTGCAGTCTTTAGCTAGGATAACCCCTTCAAAATCTGAAAGAGATAATTTATTCCTTCCTACAAGTAGCATTGTACCTACCAATCCTCTAACCATGCCCCTTAAAAATCTATTTGCCTGAACATTGTACACCAGGCAATCATTCTCCATCTGCCATATACTCTTTTTGATAGTACACTCGTGGGTGAAAACCTGGCTATTACGTTTGGCAAAAGATGTAAAATCTGAATGCTTCCTCAATATATCTGCAGCAGCAGCCAGCAATTCAATATCTATTGTATATGGGTAGTACCACCCACGATCAGCTAAAAATGGGCTCTTCCGGCTGTATAAGAAGTATTTGTACTCCCGACTGATAGCATCAAATCTACAGTGGGCATCTGGAGAGACTTGTTTGATTGCATTGATAGCAATATCGCCTGGAAGAATAGCATTAAGGTTATAAATAGCGTGGGGATGTATCTCCTTTTCTATGTCGAAGTGAAAGAAGTTTTGAAGGGCATGCACACCAGCATCTGTACGGGAGGAGCCTGTAAGAGAGACCTTTTGCTGTAAATAAATTGCCAGCGCCTTTTCTACTTCAGCCTGAACTGTATTAGCATTATTCTGTACCTGGAATCCAGCGTAATTGGTTCCTTTATAAGCAATCTCAATAAAATACCTCATCCGCTTAACGCATAAGTGATTTGAAACGTTCAGCAAATGTAGGATCTATAAATTCCTTTACGAGGTCAGCATATTCATGTGGGTCGGAAACAGAATTGATGGATGACTGGAAGAAGTTGTACCTGCCTTCATCACTTAAGAACAAGGAAGAAAGAGCCCGCACTTGTGCTGTAGTTACACATTTGTTCTTGTATAATTTCCTTGCTTCCTTCATCATGTCTTCATCAGTAGTCTCTTGTGCCATTCTTCTCCTGAGTTTGGTATAATCTTCATCTGAAGCAATGGCTTTACAATGAGAATTAAAAACAGATGTATTGTTAGGCGCTGATACTTCATTAGTTGTTTCTCCTGATCTACCATCATGTGACGTAGCTCCAACATTCAAAAATTTATTATCTGCAGCGGGAGGAGAAACTTTTGAAGCCTGCACTTCCACTGCTGGCTTATTGCTGCTTTCATTTTTGGTAGCATGTTGCTGAACAGAAGTAAATACATCCTGTGATGGGATAACAACCTGTATTGTATCAGATGCAGAACCAGATCTATCCACAAAGGTAACGGAAACTCCTTCTGAACCTGCCTGTTCAGAAACTTTGGATATGTTAGTATTTGTAGTAGCTGTTTGTTTTCTTTTTTCTTCTTTAGCAACAGCTTTATCCACTGGATCAGCAGCTTTAACTAAACCAGGCTGTACTACAGGAGCAGCCTGTACCTGTTGACTTACAGCCTGCACAACCTGTTCTGTAGCTAGTTTGTCTTTTGCTACTGTAGGTTCTTTTCTCGCTTCGAAAGAAATAGGTGCTGCCTCTTCTCTTGCCGGTGCTTTAGCAACATCTGAAACTTTTGTTTCACCAGCCATAGAGACTGCGAACGACTGCAGGTTGAAAAGCCCCCACCCTTTTTCGCCGAAGTTTTTCAGAGAAAGGCCAACATCTTTTTTGTTGATGTTATATACAAACGACTGCTCAGGCACTTCACTCTTGGCAAAACCGACAGAAAACTTGTATTCGCCATCAGCAAGCTTGGGAATGATAACATAACCAGAGGCTGAAGAACTATAGATCTTGTTGTTTATTGAAACGTAAAATGGCTGCCGGTTTTCAGACTGTATGAAAAGAAATCGCTTTTCTTGTGTGAAAGCTGAGGAAGTAGTAAGCAGCAATAATAAGTGTAGTAGGTATTTCATTTGGTAAATGAATAGAGTGATACAAAGGTAAATGATGAAAGGGTGCTTTGAACAGCTACGCTACAGCAGCTAAAGCAAAAACAATGCTTGATTTTGAAGTGGCATGATCACACATTGGATAACGCTGGAAAAATAAATTACTGGCTGCGTTAGCAAACACTATAGCTAGATGCTTATGAACTAAAGTGGGTGTAAAAAAGAGGCTGCAAGCAGCCTCTTCAATCTATATGTCTTCAGAAGGGTCTGAAGAAAACCAGCCTACTGCTGAATAGAACTGTAATAGCTGAAGTGTGCGACGCAACGGTGGTGAAGAAAGAACTATAGCTGACAGCCAAAATATTTTCTTACTAAATCTTCTACCAGCTGCCACCTGCACCACCACCGCCAAAGCTACCTCCACCGAAACCACCGAAGCCGCCACCTGAACCTCCACCAAATCCACCGCCGCCAAAGCCTCCACCACCACGGCCGCCGCTTAACATACTGCCTATAAGCATACCTGTGGCGACATCGCCAAAGCCCCTGCGACTGGCCATGCCTCCGCCGCGTCCACCACCACCGCGGCCGCCCCGGCTAAACAACATGATCATTACAAGGAAAAAGATGATAGCTCCCAGGATAGACCCACCACCGCCAGAACCTCTGCCACGATTGCGATAACCTGCAGGTGCTTTATACTCGCCTGCTGCAGCTTTGATGATGGCATTGGTGCCAAGGTCAAGGCCGGTGAAATAATGATCCTGCCGGAAGTGAGGCAGAATAACATCTTCTATAATAGACTTAGCAGTGATATCAGGAATTGCTCCTTCAAGCCCGTAACCCGGTGCGATGAAGATCTGCCGATTGTTAGGCTCAGTAGAAATCAATACGATAACACCATTATTTTTTGCTGTACCCACACCCCATTCACGGCCAAGTTTGGTGGCATAATCAACCGGTGCATAATCGTTGAGTGTAGGAACAATGACAATAACAATTTGATTGCTCGTGCTATCGTCGTATGCGACCAGCTTACGCTCAAGCGTTTGTACCTGGTCTGGAGTAAGCGTAGTTTTTGTAAGATCGTTCACCAGCCTTTGGGGCACCGGCTTAGGCGGTACCTGCTGCGAAACAGCTACACCGGTAATACAAAACAGTACAAGTAAAATGGTTATTATCCGCTTCATCTACAATATGAATGCATCCCGCTAAGGTGGCGGGATGCAGTATGATTAGTGACCAAATATTATTTCATCAGGCAGCTCATTCTTATCTCCCTTATCGTCGTAAGGAAACTGCTCTTTTAGCGCCTGTCCTATATCTGTAACAATGGTGCAGATACCTTCCACCAAATGATCTTTCTTAATTTCAGAAATGATCTTCCGTACTTCTTCTTCCCAATATTGCTTTCCTAGCCGCTGGTAAATACCTTCATCAGCAAAAAGAGCTAATTGGTGATCGTCCATAGCCATATATAGAAGCACCGCATTGCGATCCTGCGTCTTTTCCATTTGCAGGTTGAAGAAGATTTCCTGCGCACGGTCGACCGCGTTTACGTACTCACACTTGCTTTCAATAAACACCCGCACCTCACCACTGGTGTTACGTTCAGCTTCTTTGATGGCTTCCACCATTAGCGCCTGTTGCTCTGGCGTAAAGAATTGCCGCTTTTTACCAAATGAAAAAATGCCCATGATTGATTTGTTGTTGTGAGTATTATGCCTCTTTCGGGAGAGGATACTTAGAACCTGCTTTTATGAGGCAAGTTACCTAGCGAATAAGGAAGAGGAAGAGTTGCCAATTAAGCTACTCTTCCTCGTAAGTATTTAGAACTGCACTTCAGGAGCACGCTCAGAACCAGCTTCAGCCTGGAATGGTGAACGTGGACGGAAGCCCATCATACCTGCAAAAATATTGGTAGGGAAACGGCGTACAGAAGTATTGTAAGTAGCCACTTCACGGTTGAAGTCGTTACGTGCAACTTTGATCCTGTTTTCTGTTCCTTCTAATTGTGTTTGTAAACCACGGAATGCCTGGTTAGCCTGCAACGTTGGATAATTTTCTGTTACCATCAACAATCTTCCTAAAGCCTGTGACAGTTGTCCCTGTGCCTGCTGAAACTGCTCCAGTCTTTCAGGAGTTAGATCATCAGGATTAACTGTTAGCTGAGTAGCACGCGCTCTTGCATTGATCACATTTTCCAATGTAGATTTTTCAAAGTTCGCTTCGCCTTGTACTGTTCTAACCAGGTTTGGTATCAGGTCGGAACGACGCTGGTATTCACTCTGAACGTTTGCCCATGAGTTTTTAACCTGTTCGTCCTGGCTTACCAGGCTGTTATAACTTCCACATCCGCAGCCACCCAAAATAAGTATAGCAGCCAGGATGATTATCAATGTTAGGTTTTTTGTTTTCATCTTCTTTTAAATTTCTTTTTCCAAATGTACGTGATAAACTAAATGTACTTCGGCTATGAAAATTTTATACCATGAAGACAGGAGGTGGTAAATGCATTATTAACAAGTAGTTGTAGAAAAAGCAAGACATAGAAGGCACCAGAACTGAGGCAGCAAAAGACGGTACTTTTTAGCACTGTTTCCCTTTGCCAAGCCTATTAAAGATAAACCCCCAGCTACTGCTGAGGGTTTACAAAAAGAGCATGCTTCACTTATTTGATTGCTGCAATACCAGGGAGTTCTTTTCCTTCAAAGTATTCCAACATAGCACCACCACCTGTACTTACATAGCTTACTTTATCAGCAAGTCCAAATTGGTTGACTGCTGCTACACTGTCGCCGCCACCAACAAGCGAGAACGCACCACGTGTAGTAGCTTCAACTACAAAATCAGCAATGGCTTTGGTGCCTGCTTTAAACTTTTCCATTTCAAACACACCCATTGGCCCATTCCACAGGATAGTCTTGCTTTCCAGTATTACCTGGCCAAAATCTTTGATAGCTTCTGAACCAATATCCAGTCCCATCCAGCCTTTTTCAATGTTGTCGTTGCTCAGTTCTTTTGTGTTTGCCTCTGCATCAAATTTATCTGCAACCACGCTGTCTTTAGGTAAATGGAATTCTACTCCTTTAGCCTTAGCTTTTTTCAATAGCTCGTTAGCAAGATCCAGTTTATCTTCTTCGCATAGGCTGCTGCCTATTTCTTTGCCTTGTGCTTTTAAAAAAGTATAAGCCATACCACCACCAATAATGATGTGGTTGGCCCGCTCCAGTAAGTTCTCAATGATCAAGATCTTATCGCTTACTTTGGCGCCACCTAATATGGCTGTAAATGGACGCTCACTACTGTGCAATACTTTGTCTGCACTTTCTACTTCATTTTCCATAACCAGTCCAAACAGTTTTTTATCTGCAGCAAAAAACTGAGCTATGATAGCTGTAGAAGCATGTGCGCGGTGTGCTGTACCAAAAGCATCGTTCACATATACATCGCCCAGCTTTGCCAGCTTTTGTGCAAACTCTTCATTTCCTTTTTCTTCCTCTTTGTAAAAACGAAGGTTCTCTAGCAGCAACACCTGCCCTGGCTGTAGTGCCTGTGATTTTTGAACAGCCTCTTCGCCTATGCAGTCGTTGGCAAATTGTACATCAGTAGAAAGTGCCTGCGAAAGGTGGCTCACCAGGTGACGCAATGAATATTTATCAGTGGGACCATCTTTAGGACGACCCAAGTGGCTCATTAGAATGACGCTACCACCGTCTTTCAAAATTTTTTGAATGGTAGGTATAGCTGCACGTATACGATTATCATCAGTGATCTGGAACTGGTCGTTCAGTGGAACATTGAAATCTACCCTAATAAGTGCTTTCTTCCCTGAAAAATTGTAGGATTGAAATTTGCTCATAATAATTGGTTTATAATACCTGCTATGCGTGTACCAACTGTATAGGAGATTTGATGCTTGTATTAGAGCATCAACATGTATAGCAGATGAAGATTAGTAAAAGAAAAAGCCGCAGTACATACCGCGGCCTTTGTTATGATCTGATGCTGGATGCTGATAAGAACCATGCAGTACAAGTGTGCGACGCAACGGATGCTGGCTCCTGTACTACCGTTGGTTTCATCATTATCCTTTCTTGTTTTGCAATTCGTTCATGTATTGAACCGTACGTACAAGCTGGCTTACATAGCTCATTTCGTTGTCGTACCAGGCCACTGTTCTTACCATTTGTTTATCGCCTGTGCCCATAACTCTTGTTTGTGTAGCATCGAATAATGAGCCGTAGCTAATGCCGATGATGTCGGTGCTTACCATTTCATCTTCGGTATATCCAAAGCTGTCGTTAGCAGCGGCTTTCATAGCAGCATTTACCTCTTCTACTGAAGTTTCTTTATTCAGTATTACATTCAGTTCAGTAAGTGAACCTGTGATAGTTGGAACACGCTGTGCACCACCATCCAGTTTTCCTTTTAGCTCTGGGATAACCAGTCCTATAGCTTTAGCTGCACCGGTGCTGTTTGGAACAATGTTCTGTGCTGCTGCACGTGCACGACGAAGATCACCTTTTGGATGCGGCGCATCAAGAGTGTTCTGGTCGTTGGTATATGCGTGAATGGTGGTCATTAAACCATTTACAATTCCAAAAGAATCGTTCAGCACTTTAGCCATTGGCGCAAGACAGTTGGTAGTACATGATGCACAAGAAATGATCTCTTCAGTACCATCCAGGATGTCGTGGTTCACGTTGAAAACAACAGTTTTCAGATCGCCTGTAGCAGGGGCACTGATAACAACACGCTTAGCTCCGGCTTTTAAGTGTGCTGCTGCTTTTTCTTTATCGGTAAAAAAGCCTGTGCTTTCTATCACCACGTCTACTTCGTGTTCGCCCCATGGAATTTGAGCAGGATCTTTCTGAGCGTAGATCTTAACTTCCTCTCCATTTACAATAATTGAAGTTTCTGTAGCAGTTACTTCACCATTGAAGCGGCCCTGTGCGCTATCATATTTTAGAAGGTGGGCAAGAACTTTAGGGCTGGTCAGGTCGTTGATTGCAACAACATCAATACCCTGCATATTATATATCTGGCGAAAAACCAGTCGTCCGATTCGTCCAAATCCATTAATGGCAACTTTTGTACTCATACAATGTTTGATTTTAAATTCATTATAAAAACGTTGCGAAATTACAAGTAAGGCTGCAAACTGGAATAAAATAATTCGCAGCTACCTGCATGATTGTCATCATAATTCGTGTGATAAGAAGCCTGAACATATAACTAAAATCATTCCGAAGAAAGCTATGTTGGCATTGTCTTTATTATCTATAGGTTAAGCCTGAGAAAAATATTTTTTCTTTTTTTCTAAAAAAGTTTTGGCGGTGAACATCTCTGCTCCTATTTTTGCCACCCGTTAGAACAAATGGAGCGTTGGTCAAGGGGTTAAGACGCCTCCCTTTCACGGAGGAATCACGGGTTCGATTCCCGTACGCTCTACGAAGTAAAGTCCTGGTTTTACCAGGACTTTTTCTTTTATAGCATTTGGTGCAAATAATAATGGTGAACAGGTTCTTCTCCCTATTCACCAACAATCTTCTTCACTACATCGCATTACTGGCTATCTACTACAGCTTCAATAACCTGCTGAATATGTTGCGGTACGTTAGATAAGATATCATATCCCGTTGCAGCCTCAATAGCATCTACTGATGTTCTATAGGTACGCCAGTTACTATTAATGCTGTTTATATTGGGTGTATTGATAGCTATCACTCTTGTAGAAGTTGTAACCCTTGAAAGGTCGTTTGAACCATTTGGCAACACCACCACTACTTTCCAAATCATAGAAGGAACGGTAACATTGCCATTGTCAATCGTTGTTCTTGTTCCATTACTTCCTGTACCACCAACACCATACGATCCCATAATGATATATAGCTCGTTGCCTTGCCTAACCAACGACCTGCTGTATTCTTCCAGGTTTGCCCATGTTGTTTGGTTGTTCTGCGGCGCCTGCGGAATAATATTGGTCATAAGGAAGGTAGAAGAATTGGCTTCGAAAGTAGATGTCCTGTCGCCGGAAGGAATATTGTGCCCCCTGTCGAAGCCACTACCAGAGTAGCTGACATCGGATACGTGGTACCAGGCAAATGGAATGGAAAAATCTGTCCGAAAATCATCCTGCCTTGAAATAGAACCAAGATCAGGCATATGAAGATGCCAACTTACCCAGTTAGGCGTGCCCCTATCTCTACTGTACGACATCATATAATAACCTTTATCCATCAGGTAATTATTTGGGTTGTTTACATCAGCTGTGGCACTACTGGGATTACCCATGAGCATGTGATGATCATCATGGTTTGTTGGTGGTAAAACCTGGTTAGTGATAACTACATCATCAATATTGATACTGTTGTTTCCGCCGGACACTTTCCTTATGGAAATACGAAAGGCAGCAGCCGCATTTACAAAGAAGGTATCGTTCTTCATTATTTGCGTAGCAGTAACTGTATTGCCTACCTGGTAGTAGCTTACACCATTATTCTCTGATACCCAAAGCTGCCATTCGCTATTGGCGTTATCGTAGTAGGTAGCGTTGGCAACCACCACCGCTTTTGCCCCATTACTTACGTCAAACTTCATAGCTATGCTACCGTTTCCTCTTATTCTTACCGATTGCGCACCTCTGAATTTATCCTGGCTGGATCGTGCGAGTAAGGCATCATCAAATAACCATATCCCTGAGGTAAGACTGATATATCCTTTTTGAAACTCAGGCTTTGTTCCTGCTTCAAAATTTTCCGTTACAGGTGCGGAGATATTGGCAGAAGTAGTATCTGCAGCAGGTGCAACAACATCTATAGATTTTTTACAAGCGGATGCAAAAGCAAACAGTAAAGAAATGGCTAGTAAACTGGCAGGAGCTTTCATAGGTTAACGTTGAAATAACGATAAAGGTATTGATCAGAAGCAGCCAAAATTAAATGCGCAAAATTCTAGTAAGCATTTAACTTTTGAAGTACGGCAACAATCGTTTTATACAACTGTTGCAGTTGGTGTATATCAGTGATGCCTTCTTCAATCTCAAGTCGCAGAATAAGTTCGTCCTCCCCTTCCTCGCTTATTGTAAAATTGAAATCTTGTAAGTCTTGTACTACTTCACGAACAGCGGCATCTGAAACCAGCGCTTTTACTTTTTCAGCATCATTTGTTTTTACAATCACCTTTTTATCAAAATCAGCAAAGCCAGTTTCTACATCTTCCATTCCAAGAAATTTACCTACTTCAGCCACTATACCTTGTTCATAAAAAGTAAAACGAAAAGGCTGCGGATTGATCTTTGCCAAAAGGGTTGTAACAGCATAGCCACCTTCAAAACCACCACCCGGATCGATCATGATCTTCAGTATAACAGAAAGTTCATGCTGCTTTATAACTGCTAAAAAATCGAAGCCTGCGGTTTCTATATCATCGGCTATTTGTTGCCAGGCCTGTTGTTCATTTACTTCTGCGAAATCGTATACTTGTTCCATAAGCTTCATGGTATAATTGTAGATAAAACTTTAAAACCCAAAACGGCATCATTTTGCAAAACGTATTCCTGCATAACTACATATTGCTGTTGTGTATGCCGGATCCGGTAATGCACTTTTAAATGACCTGCATGCTTTGAGAAACTGCTTTGAGAAAATTGAAGTCCTTCTTGTTTGAAAAATTGTTCTAGTTGCTTCACTGAATTATCGACTGTTGCAAGATCGAAAGCATATTCAATTTCTTCTTTTACTAAGATGTTGAACTCAAGCCTGGAGAGTATGATCAATGTGATCATTACAAGAAGCAACGTGGTAGCGGCAATCCAGTACTGACCAAACCCGAGGGCCATTCCAATAGCAGCTGCTACCCATATAGTGGCAGCCGTGGTTATTCCTCTTACATTCAATCCTTCTTTAAAAATAACACCAGCGCCTACAAAGCCCACACCAGTCACAACCTGGCTGGCAATACGATCAGGAGAATCTGTGAGTATGGTAAGATTGAGTAAGGCAAAAACTGAACTACCAACAGCAATTAATATGATAGTACGAAAGCCTGCTGGCTTGCTCCGGTATTCTCTTTCATAGCCGAGTAATCCACCAGCTACAAAAGCAGATAATATCCTTATAATATAATCCCATGGAATATCCATAGCATGTCCATTAGCTTAATTCCACTTCTTCATGCATAGAAGGTGTTACTATATTCTCAAACATTTTTCTCTTCAACCTTGCTGCCAACTCTTGCTGTGCACTGTACTCACCATGCACCAGGAAGATACCTTTCACTTTTTCCGGGTCCTGGCAACTTACAAATTTGCATAGATCATCGTTGTCGCCATGAGCACTCATGCTTTTCATTTGGCCAATCTCAGCCATTACTGTACATGGGTCGCCAAATATTTCTACTTCAGGATCACCTGCAAGAAGCTGTCCACCCAAAGAATATCGTTCGCAATAACCCACCATCAAAATGGTATTGTTAGCGTTGCCGATACAGCTGTTGATGTGATGCCGTACCCTGCCTGCATCAGCTGTACCCGATGCAGATATGATCACGCATGGCTCCTCGTAATCCACAAGCTGCTTACTCTCCTCAACCGTTTCTACGTATTTCAAGCCGGGAAAATCAAAAGGATCGTCATCTATAGTCAATACTTTTTGAAGCTTATCGTTGTATTCATCGGTATAGCTTTTTACCACCTTTGTAGCTTTTGAACTCAATGGACTATCTACAAAATAAAAAAGCTCGGGAAGTCTGTTTTCAATGCTAAGTTGGTTAAGCGCATATAACACTTCCTGTGTTCGTCCTACACTAAATGCAGGGATGATCAGTTTACCACCTTTTTGATGACAGGTTTTACGCACCCAATCTCGAAGAGTATCAACGGTATTAAAAACCATATCGTGCGCCTTATCACCGTAGGTACTTTCTAAGATGATATAATCGCTCTGCTCAAAATCTGCAGGAGATTTCAGCAACATACTGTTGTACCGTCCAACATCTCCACTAAATGTTACGGTTTTGGTTTTGCCATTTTCTTTTACGCGTAAATGAATAGCAGCGCTACCAATAAGATGACCTGTATGAGTGAATCTTACTTCTACATCATCGTCTACTTTAAACCACTGTTCGTATTCCTGCACTTCAAATCTTTCAACAGCCTGCTGTACATGCTCGGAAGAATATAAGGGCTCGTAAGGTGGAAGATTTTTAGCCGCCCTCTTTTTGTTGATGTAGTCTATCTCATATGTTTGGATCTCTGCGCTGTCATACATCAAAATCTCTGCAAGATCTTTGGTAGCTGGGGTAGAATAGATTTTACCGTTGAAACCATCTTTCACCAATTTCGGGATCAAGCCAGTATGATCGATGTGTGCATGCGTTACAATAAGAACATCAATACTTGAGGGTTCAAACCCAAAGTCGTTGTTGAGGTCATCTGTCTTAGAACCCATGCCTTGAAACAGCCCGCAATCAATCAAAATTTTCTTGCCGTTATCGAGCGTAAGTAAATGTTTAGAACCTGTTACTGTGCGTGCTGCACCATGAAATGATAGCTTCATATTTTCCCTGTTGTGGGTGGTGAGTTCTGAGAAGGAAGAATGGCTTTTTGATATAACTCTGTTGCCACAGCATTGCATTGCTTTTACACTTCTGCTACAAACTCACTACATTTTATGCAAGCTCAAATACAGAATTCATACCCGGAACTTCTACCTGCCAACCCTTTCGCGTAAGTCGCTGAGCAAAATCCAGTTGTACATGATATTCCCCATGTACAAGGAAAAGCTTTTTCACCTTTTGCCTGTCCTGGCAGTCAAGGAACATCACCAGGTCGTCGTAATCTGCATGTGCACTCATGCTACGCATCTTGCCAACCTCGGCTTCTACATTGTATTCTTCACCATAAATATTCACGCGCTTTACACCGTTTGCAAGCTTTCCGCCGAGGGAATATGGCGATGCATAACCCACCATCAGGATGGTATTTTTAGCCTCAGAAATATTGTTTCGGATATGATGTTTAACCCTGCCTGCATCAGCCATACCACTGGAACTAATGATCACACATGGCTGATCAGTATCGTTGATCGCTTTACTCTCATCAACTGATTTGATATACTTCAATCCTTTAAAAGCAAAAACATCTTCATCGTGCATCAGCACATCCCGCAGTTGTTTATTAAAATTTTCAGGGTGACTACGCACTACTTCAGTTGCTTCCAAACTCAGAGGACTATCCACATAATATGTTACTGCAGGCAGTCGCTTTTCATTCTCTAATTGGTTGAGTGCAATCAGCAGTTCCTGTGTTCTACCCACACTAAACGCTGGTATGATGAGTTTACCTTTTTTGTGAATGCATGTCTTTTCAATCCAACCATGAAGCGTATCAGTAGTACCATGCACGTCATCATGCAGCTTGTTGCCATAGGTGCTTTCGCAAATGATATAATCTGCTTGCGGAAATACTTCAGGTGCTTTTAAAATAGCATCATTATATCTTCCCACATCTCCACTGAAAGTGATGGCTGTCGCTTTATCTCCTTCCTTTATTCTTAGACTTACAGCAGCACTTCCTATGATGTGTCCTGCATCTGTAAACAAAACTTCTACACCTTCATCTATTGTAAACCACTGCCCGTATGACTGCACATTAAACAGCTCCATCGCCTGTGCAACATGCGAAAGATCAAACATTGGTTCAAACAGTGGCAGTCCTTTTTTCTTTCGTTTCCGGTTAATGAATTTCGTATCGTCACGTTGTATGGTAGCACTATCTTCCAGCAGTATACCGGCAAGATCGCGTGTAGCTGATGTACAATGAATGGCACCATTGAAACCTTCCTTTACCAGCTTTGGAATAAGTCCTGAATGATCTATATGCGCATGCGAAAGAATAAGATGTTTTACTTCAGCTGGATCAAATCCAACATCATTATTTAGCTTATCCGTTAGCTGGCCCATACCCTGGAACATACCGCAGTCGAGCAAGATCTTCTTGCCGCTGTCAAGTGTAAGCAGGTGCTTTGAACCTGTAACCGTTTGTGCCGCTCCGTGAAATGATAGTTTCATATCCTGGTATTTTATATTGTTGCTTTAGCTCTTTTTGCTTCTTGCTTTGAAACTCCATGTAAAAACAAATGATGCCACCACTTCGCCAGCTTCATTCAAACCTTCTGTTTTGCACGAACAGTTAGTAGCTACACCGGTAGCAACTGCATTTTCAATAGCAGCATTCAGTGCTTCACCATCCTTGCATGTAAATACTATTTTACCCACAGCTTTTTTATAAAACTCTCCTTCTGTTTTCACCAGCAACATACTTACCGATGGATTGCGTTTGTACAAATAACCCATAGCTAAAACACCAGTACTCACTTCGCCTGCCATACTTAAAACTGCAAAATACATTGACCTGAAAGGGTTCGTATTGAACCAACCATAACGCACACTGATTGCAGCATCCTGCTCGTTTATACGAACCAAGCGTAGTCCACAAAAAAAGGCTACCGGCAATTTTGTAAGCAGGAATATTCGAAAGCTGGTTTGATTGGCCAGCAGCTTTTTAAACAGGTGAAAATGGTGCATGATCTCGTTTGTTACCCAATCTACATCTTCTACAATTAATGTCTTCTTAACAAGTTGCTGTTTGTATTTCTCGCTGCCATTTCACTAACTTCCTCCACAAATTAATTGCACTTCAATCCCCAAAACTACATGCAACGCCATCCTGCTTCACCGCTGTTCATTAGCGGCATGTTACTTCTATTTATCACCCTCATTTCTTCTTGTAACAACAAAAAAGAAATTGCACAAGTCGATCCAGAGTTCAGCAAATACATTGAAGCATATACTTCAGGTGTTGTTTCAAAAAAGAACAGCATCCGCATTCAATTAACATCCGACGTTTCTACCACACATGCTGTAAATGAAACAATCAAAGAGGAGTTGTTTGATTTTTCTCCTGCGGTAAAAGGAAAAGCCTATTGGACCGATGAAAGAACCATAGAGTTCAAACCTGATAATGACATGAAGCCGGGAGAACTGTACGAGGTTTCTTTTAAACTTTCGAAAGTGAGGAAGGTGCCGGAGAAATTTAAAAATTTCAAGTTCAATGTGCAGGTCATTAAGCCTTCATTTACTGTAATTGAAAATGGCCTACGAGCATTAAATGGATATAAGGATGCAATGATTTTAAGCGGAACATTGCAAACTGCTGATGTAGAAGAAAGCAGTAAAATAGCAAGCTTATTGAAAGTATCGCAGCAAGGCGCATCGCCAACAATCAAGTGGCAACACAATGAAGCAAACAAAACTCACAACTTTACCATAGAAGGCATCAAACGACAGAATGCCGCCTCTACTTTGCTACTACAATGGGATGGCAAGCCTTTGAACATCGACCAAAAAGATCAACTTGAAATAGCAGTGCCTGCCATTGGTGATTTCAAAGTTTTGAATGTACGTGCGGTGCAGGAAGCAGAAGAATATGTACTGGTACAGTTCAGCGATCCTATTGCTACCAACCAACAACTGGAAGGACTGATAGCAGTGAGCGAACAGGAGGACATGAGCTTTACCATCAACGGTAGCGAAGTGAAAGCATATTCTTCTACGCAATTAGATGGCAACTACAAAGTGAATATCAACAGCGGCATCACCAACCTTTGGGGCAACAGGCTGGAGAAAGCTTTTACAGCTAATATCTTTTTTGAAAATCGTTTACCTGTAGTAAAGATCCACGGACGCGGCACCATCCTTCCTGCAAGTGATGGCAAACTGGTGCTTCCTTTTGAAGCAACCAACCTGAAAGCAATTGATGTTAGCATCATCAAAATCCACGAGAACAACGTGAGCCAATTCCTGCAACTAAACGACCTGAAAGGAGAAAGTGAAATAAGACGAGTAGGAAAGCCTTTGGCAAAAGCAACCATTAAACTTGATAATGATCCTTCGCTCAACCTGCATAAGAAGAATAGGTTCTCGCTTGACATTGACAAATATATAAGGGCCGAACCAGGTGCCATCTATAGGGTACATATAGGTTTTAGACCAGAATATTCTTTGTATACCTGCGCACAAACAGCAGAAGCAAAAGATGAAGAGGATGAAGAATACTACAATGAATGGAGCGATGAAGGAAGTGATAATGGTGTAGATGAGGACGATGAATTTTGGGAATCTTATGATTCCTACTACCCGTATGGCTACAACTGGAGTCAAAGAGATAATCCATGCAGCAGGTCGTACTTCAACAAAGAGCGCTTTGCCAGCAGGAATATTATAGCGACCAATATTGGTTTATCTGCAAGAAAAGGTAATGACAACAACCTGCTTGTTGCAGCTACCAACATCATTTCTACCGAACCAATGGCTGGTGTAGAAGTAGAAGTGATGGATTACCAGCGACAGGTAATTGCCAAAGGAAAAACGAGTAGCGATGGTATAGCTACCATTGAGGTTAAACGAAAACCATTTTTGCTGGTGGCAAAAAATGGCAATGAAAAAAGTTATCTGAAACTGGATGATGGAAGTGCTTTACCACTCAGCCGTTTTGATGTAAGCGGAGCAGAAGTTAAGAACGGCATAAAAGGTTTCATCTTTGGAGAGCGTGGTGTATGGCGCCTTGGCGACAGCCTTTATCTCAGCTGCATTATTGAAGACAAAGAGCGCAAGCTGCCAAAGGATCATCCAATCGAAATGGAACTGTATGCACCATCAGGACAGCTGTATAAGAAGATGGTACAGGTAAATGCTGAAGATGGCTTCAACATTTTTAGAACTGCTACAGATGCAGGCGCACCTACAGGCAATTGGAATTGTAAAGTGAAACTAGGAGGAGCGCATTTTGAGAAGAAAATAAAGATCGAGACGGTGATGCCAAACAGGCTTAAGATCGATCTTGACTTTGGAGCCAATCCTCAATTAGGTGCTGATGCTACACCCGGTAAACTTGCTGCCCGTTGGTTGTTTGGCGCTACAGCAAAAAGTTTAAAAGCGCGTGTAGATGTTGCGCTGTACAGGTCTACTACTACTTTTCCGAAATATGAAGGATACACTTTTGATAATCCCACAGCCGATTTTGAACCACAGTCGAAAACAATCTTTGACGGTGCATTAAGTGAAACAGGGACTGCCGACATCAAGCCAAACTTCACCATCAATACAGAAGCGCCGGGAGTGCTGAAAGCAAACCTGCTGGTAAAAGTATTTGAGCCCGGCGGCAATTTCAGCATCGACAATGTCAGCTATCCTTACCACGCCTACAGCAGCTATGTAGGAGTAAAAGTTCCAGAAGGCGCTAAGCCATGGGGCTACCTGGAAGCAGGCAAAACGCACCGGCTGGAGGTTGCGCATGTAGATGTAAATGGCAAGGCCAAAACCGGCAACAGCACATTGCAGGTAGAACTTTACAAGGTCCAATGGCGCTGGTGGTGGGATAACAGCAGCGACAACCTTAGCAACTTTAGCCAGGATGAGTACAACAAGCTCATAAAGAAAGAAACCATTACCATAGCTAATGGCAAAGGCAGTTACCCGCTTAAGATCAACAGCGAAAATTGGGGCAGGTACCTGGTGCTTATTCGCGATGGTGAAACCGGCCATGTAACTGGAAAAACTTTCTATGTAGATGACCCTTATTGGCAGGCTCGTGATAACAAAGATGATCCTACTGCGGCTTCTATGTTATCCTTCACTTCAGATAAATTGAAATACAATGCCGGCGAAGAAGTAAAGCTGAGCATCCCTTCATCGAAAGGTGGCAGAGCATTCATTAGCATTGAGAATGGCAGCAAGGTCATCAAAACCTACTGGACCGAAACACAGCAAGGGCAAACTACTTTCAGCTTTAAAGCAGAAAAGGAGATGACGCCAAACGTGTATGTAAACGTTTCGCTGATACAGCCACATGCACAAACCATCAACGACCTGCCTATCCGCATGTATGGTGTAATACCAGTAATGGTAGAAGACAAGAACACCATTTTGAAACCTGTAATAAAAATGGCTGATGCGGTAAGACCGGAGCAGCCGAACAACATCACCATAAGTGAAGCCAGCGGTAAACCGATGACCTATGTGATAGCCATTGTGGACGAAGGGCTACTAGACCTTACGCGCTATAAAACTCCGGACCCGCACAAAGCTTTTTATACCAAAGAAGCACTGGGTGTAAAAACATGGGACCTGTACGACTATGTAATAGGCGCATGGGCCGGTGGACTCGAAAGAATTCTGACCATTGGTGGTGATAACGAAGGAGATGGACCGGGTAATAAAAAAGCCAATCGCTTTCCTCCTGTAGTCAAGTTCATGGGGCCTTTCAAATCTAACGGTGGCAGCAAGACACATTCATTTGTTTTACCACCTTATATGGGTAGTGTAAGGGCTATGGTAATAGCTGCAGGCAATGGTGCTTATGGCGCTGCAGAAAAAGCGGTTGCCGTAAAGAAACCACTCATGCTGCTGGGCACTACCCCTCGTGTGCTTGGTCCTACTGAACAGGTGCGCATCCCGCTCACTGTGTTTGCTACCGAAAACAACATCCGTAATGTTTCGCTGAGCCTGCAGACCAATCAACTGCTTCAGGCAGAAAATAGCACTCAAAACATCAGCTTCTCTGCTACCGGCGAACAGCAGGTATACTTCAATGCACGTGTGCGGTCAGCAACAGGTGTAGGTAAAATAAAATTTATTGCTACCAGTGGTAATGAAAGAGCAGAATATGAAGTAGAGTTGGATGTACGAAATCCCAATCCGCCCATTACCACTGTGCAGGAACATACATTGAATGGCGGTCAGGGCTTCAACACTGCTATTGCTGCCATAGGTACAGGTGGAAATAAAGCTGTGGTAGAGATATCATCTATTCCTGCTATGAACCTTGAGAAGCGACTGCAGTACCTCATCACCTATCCGCATGGTTGTATAGAACAGGTAACCTCTTCTGCATTTCCACAGCTGGTGCTCAACCAAATGGTGGAGCTAAACAATCAACAGCAGGCACAGGTGCAGGGCAACATCAGGCGCGCTGTTGAACGCATCAAAAACTTCCAATCTACTGATGGTGGATTTAGTTATTGGCCAGGAAATCGAACTGCAGATGAATGGGGAACGAACTATGCTGGTCACTTCTTGTTAGAAGCATCTGATCGAGGCTATAATATTCCATCTTCATTGCTTCAGCAGTGGAGAGGCTACCAGCGCACCAAAGCCAATACATGGAACCAGACATCGCCGGTGTACTATGGTGGCGACCTGGTGCAGGCTTACAGGCTTTACCTGCTGGCATTAGCAAAGGCTCCAGAATTAGGTGCGATGAACAGGCTGAAAGAATACAAGTTCATTACTCCGGAAGCTAAATGGCGATTGGCAGCTGCTTATCACCTGGCAGGACAAACACAGGTAGCGCTACAACTCATCAGTGGCTTGCCTACTAATTTCTCGCAACGCGCTGCTCCCGGTATTACCTATGGAAGCAACCTGCGCGACCAGGCAATGGTGCTTGAGACTTTGACCATTATGGGTAGAAGAGCCGAAGCAGAGCGACTGGCAAGAGCAGTAGCGCAGCAACTGTCTAAAGAAAACTGGTACAGCACACAAACAACTGCTTATGCACTGATAGCGGTTGGTAAGTTCTGCGGCAAGAACCCAAACGGCAACCGCGTAACCATCACTGGCAATGTAGCAGGCAACAATGTCAACCTCAACAGCACTTCTCCTGTTGCGCAGCTACCTGTTAGCTTTAGCAATGGCAAGGCGAACATCAATCTTACCAACAAGGGAAGCAATGTGCTGTATGTGCGGATCATCAACCAGGGCCAGCCTGTAGCAGGCGATACCATGCAGGTGAGCAGGCAATCAGCTTACCTGGCTACCAATGTATCATTTACTACTACGTCAGGTGCTCCTATAGATCCTTCATCCATCACGCAAGGCACTGATTTCATTGCTAAGGTTACGGTAAAAAATACAGGGCAAAGAGGCACATATAACGAGATGGCGCTGTCGCAGGTATTCCCCAGCGGTTGGGAGATATTGAACACGCGCATGTACAGTGCGGAGGGCGCCTTTAAATCCTCTCCTGCTGAATACATGGATATACGCGACGATCGGGTGTATCACTATTTCGATATCAGGCAGAATGAAACGCTGACATATTATGTGCAACTAACTGCTGCATATCCCGGGCGCTACTACTGGCCGGGTGTGTATTGCGAGGCCATGTACGACAACAGCATTAGTGCGGGAGTGAATGGCAAGTGGGTGGAGGTGAAATAGGTGACTTGGAAGTTGTCTTAAAATTTGAATTTTTTAGGATCCCTTCTTCCGTCCCAACAAACAAGGACTTCAATAATTTGCTCCCTTTGTTTGTATCTATAAACCAGTAATACTTTCTTCAGAACAACTGTAACATGAACATTAGGAAACCGAGCAGATTGTCGGTACATCATAGGGTTCGACTGCGCAAGTTTCAATTTAGCTTCTACTGCATGGAAAAATCTATGAGCTTCTTTCTCGGAAAAATTCAGAAGCAGGTATTCAAGTATATCTTGAAAGCTTCTAGTACCATCAACAGTCCAAACTACTTTGACCGCCATTGTCTGAACTTATTCATTACCTCTTCGTGGGGTATTACCTGGCCATTATCGGCTTGTTCTATACCACGCCGGATAGCTTCTTCAAATTCTGGTGAAATGTTTTCAAGTAGATCGTTTCCGTCTAGCATGTCATATATCATATTGACTGTTTGTTCATCTGCAGCGTCTATGTGCTCTTTTATAAATTCTTTCTTTTCAGCTACATTTTCTTTCTCTTTCATACCATCACGTTTTTTCAAATTTAAAAAATAAACTACCTGTTGCCCAACATCTGGATGATTATAACAAAAAGAACCTCTAGCCTTTCCTTTAAAAGGAAAGCAATAATGGTATCACTTATTTTATCATCCGTTTTGTTTTACTTTTCCCTACCTACCCCGCTCTTCCATTCCCAAACCAGTTTTGTATTAGAAGATGCGGAAGGTGAACTGCTGAATGCAAGCATTGCAGCCGATGGTCAGTGGCGATTTCCTTACAATGAAGCCGTACCGGAAAAATTCATTGAGTGCATCACCACTTTCGAAGACAAAAGGTTTTTCTACCACCCCGGTGTTGATCCCATTGCAATTGGAAGAGCTGTATGGCAAAATGCAAAAGGCAATAAAGTAGTGAGTGGTGGCAGCACGCTCAGCATGCAGGTCATCAGGCTAAGCAGGAAAAAGAACAGGAACATTTTTCAGAAGCTGGTGGAGAGCATACTGGCTGTTCGGCTAGAATGCGGCTACAGCAAAAAAGAGATTATCGCTTTGTATGCAGCCAATGCACCTTTTGGAAGTAACGTGGTAGGCCTGGACGCAGCCGCATGGCGTTACTTCGGCAGAAGCGCCAGCCAACTTAGCTGGGGCGAAATGGCAACTTTAGCCGTACTGCCCAATGCGCCTTCTCTTATTCATCCCGGCAAAAACAGGGAGGCCCTGCTCCGCAAGAGGAATGCGCTGATTCAAAAACTCCTGCTGAATAAAAAAATAGATACGACCACCGCAGAGCTTGCTTTATTGGAACCATTGCCAGGTGCACCATTACCACTACCGCAGCTCGCTCCTCACCTGCTCGATCGCTTCAGGAAAGAATACCCTCTACTACAGCAACAGGATCATGAAGTTTCAACAAGAGTAACAACAACACTTCAAGCCACTTTACAAAAGCAGGTAACGCAAGTTGTAACTCGCCATCATAGCAGCTTCCGTGGCAATGGCATCAACAATGCCGCAGCAATGGTAATGGAAGTAGAAACCGGGAATGTGCTGGCATATGTAGGAAACGTGTACAATCCCACAGATCCTGAACTGGAGAGCCATGTAGATGTGCTTGCTGCTCCACGCAGCCCCGGCAGTACACTAAAGCCGCTGCTCTATGCTGCACTACAGGCCGATGGTCAAATTCTGCCACGGCAGCTTATACCAGATATTCCAACACAGATTGGCGGCTATACACCACAAAACTTCAACCTGCAATATGATGGCGCTGTACCTGCCAACCAGGCCATCAGCCGCAGCCTGAACATACCTGCGGTTAAAATGTTGCAGAAGTACAAGTACCAGCGGATGTACAACCTGCTGCAACAGTACGGTTTTACTACACTAAAAAAACCTGCAGATCATTACGGCCTCAGCCTCATTCTCGGCGGCTGCGAGGTAACACCATGGGAGCTGGCAGGTGTGTATAGCAGCCTTGCAAGAAGTTATTTGCACCAGGAGAAGAATAAAGGCAAGGTAGTGGGTGATGATTGGCACATGCCGAGGTACCAAATCAAAAATCAACAGTCAAAAATCAAAAACCAGGAACCTGTAGGTCAATCAACAGCTCAACTAGTCAACCAATCAACTAATCAACTGATCAACTATACTGCCCTCTGGCACACCTTCAATGCGATGCAGGAGGTGATGCGGCCCGGTGAAGAAGGTCTTTGGAATATGTTTTCTTCAGCGCAGCGTATAGCGTGGAAGACCGGAACAAGCTTTGGCTTTAGAGACGGATGGGCTATTGGTTTTACACCAAAATATTGTGTGGTGGTTTGGGTGGGCAATACTGATGGTGAAGGCCGGCCAGAACTTACAGGCATCAACACTGCTGCTCCTGTCATGTTCGACATTTTCCGCCTGCTGCCAACAAGCAAATGGTTTCAACCTCCTTCATACGACTTTGCTTATTTACCTATTTGTCACCAAAGCGGTTACAAGGCAGGAATGGATTGCGATGCGGTTGACACAATGATGGTTTCCATATCTGCAGCCAATGCATCCTCTTGTCCTTACCACCGCAAAATACATTTAGATCCTACTGCTACTTTTCGTGCGACTGAAGCTTGCATTCAGCCATCTGATATGGTGCACAAAAGCTGGTTTGTTTTGCCACCAACAATGGAATACTACTACAAGAACAAGCACGCTAACTACCTGCCGCTGCCTCCATTTATGAGTGGCTGCGAAACGGATCAGTCAAGGTCGCTGGAGATCATCTATCCTGAACAGAATGCACAACTTTATATACCTAAAGAATTCTCTGGCGAAAAAGGCAGAACGGTTTTTACGGCAACACATCGAACCAACGCAGCCAAGCTTTTTTGGCATATTGATGACCAGTATTACGCCACCACCACCCGCTTTCACCAATTAGCACTTGATCCTTCGCCTGGCTGGCACACACTTACCGTAATAGATGAAGCGGGGGAGTCTAGCACCCGCAGGTTCCAGGTTCTGCAAAAGGATTAAAATAAAAAGCGGCTGCAGAAACTGCAACCGCTCATTATTTAAAATTCACCAAAGACTATCTCATCGGGAAAACAAAGCCTGCATGCACGCCTATGTTACCCAATTTGGTATTCATGTCATTTTTTGTATAACCGGAATAGTTGTAAGTAGCGCCAAGCTTGATTCCTGTTTGCGGCAACATTCCACCTACAGGAATAATAACACCTGCACCAGCCTGTACCATTAAAGGAAATGCTGTTTCACTGCCACCAAATTCTCCAAGATACTGGTCGTAACTAACAAAGCTTAAACCTGCGCCTGCAGAAACATACGGCTGAATAAGCTGTTGCGTATTGCTTCCCATAGGGAAATAAGTACCACGTAGTACCAGCGGAATGATGTCAATAGAATTTGTTTTTACCGCCGAAATGGTTTGATGATCCTGTGTTTGGTAAAGCTGGCGTCCAAACTTCTGGTGGTAATTCTGAAAACCAGACATTAAACCCAACTGGAACTTGTTGCTAACAGGATAGCTGATTTCACCAATTGCACCTCTAAAAGAAGTATTGTTTATCTGGTTCGTTTTGAAAGATCCTGTCGGTATACCAACATTGTAACCCAACTCCATTCGCAGCCTGTTTTGCGCATTTGCAGTATTACTCATCGCTGCAAAAAGCACTGCTATAGCTAATATTATTCTAGTCTTCATTGTTATTGATTTTTTCTTAAGTAAGGTGATTGTTCAAAAAGCTGCTTAACCTGGCTTGCCGCTGTATTAGCATTGAAAATTCCAGATCCCCTGATGAGGCCGCTCCAGATACCATTGATGCGGTTGTTAGCAGAAGCATTTTTTAGGTCAAGAATATCTATAGATAATGCTCCTTCAGTAATTGAATATGTGGCGAATCCAAAAGGTGATCCGAAGCCCATACCGCCATAGCCCCACATCCATGGATCGTAGAAGCCACCGTAGTTACCCCAGTAGTTACCATAATTGATAACGCCAGTTGAGGTGTTGTAGATCCGGTTTACGTTAACAGCCAAATCCGGTTTATCTGTTCTGTTCACCATGGTATAACCACGACCCTGCATTTCAGCGCGCAACGCACTTATAAATGCAATGTCTGAAGTTGTTTGCTGCCGAGTAACCTGGTTATTATTAATAACCGTAACCGAGTCTGAAATAGTAAAAGTAGCATACGAACCAAACCTTGCTGTAGAATCGTGGTTCGTAATATAGATCCGCGATTCCTCCTGCGTCATTCCCTGAAGTGGATCCTTAGAGCAGCCAGTTAATGCTCCCACTGCAACCAAACCAGCTATTAAATAGTGCTTTTTCATAAGTTATCATATGTTTAGTAAAAGATGTTTAAACTTAATCAAAAGCAATGCCCTTAAGGCTTACAGCTTCGTTAACACCTCAGTGGTGGAGGCAAATCAGCATTTTTTAGCTATCCTTTATATAATATCAGTCTCAACAAGTCTTTGAGTTTTTTTTCTGAAAGGATAAGTAGGTGAAGCTGGGGAAATAGTTAGGTAAAATGCCAAGTTGATGTTGAACAATTACAACACTGCCAATGTCTGCAGATGATTTGTCAGTTTTCCACATAAAAAATGGCGATGCTAGATGATGAACTTTAGAAAAAGGGTGAAAAAGAAAAAGCCCTCAATATGAGGGCTCAATCAATATTTATAAAGTAAGCTTAAGCTTCTACGGCACCTTCTACCAATACAGTAGCCTTGTTATTCAAAACCTCCACAAAACCACCCTGGATAGAATAGTTAGAAGATGTGGTTTTATCAACAATCACTTTAAGATTACCTTTTTTTAAAGCGCTAACCAACGGAGCATGTTTGTCTAAGATTTCAAACAAACCATCAATACCTGGCAATTGTACACCGTACACTTCGCCACTGTAAAGCTTTCTTTCCGGGGTCAATATTTCTAGAGTCATAGTTTGAGATTTGTGCATTGGGATTTTGATAGACCGGATGTACTTTTTAAAAGCACACCTTCTGGTTTCAAATTATCCTTTCGCCTGCTCCATCATTTTCTTACCTTTTTCAATTGCATCTTCCAAAGTTCCTACAAGGTTGAATGCAGCTTCAGGATATTCATCCACTTCTCCGTCCATAATGGCGTTAAATGCTCGGATGGTATCTTCAATGCTTACAAATACACCTTTCAAACCAGTAAACTGCTCTGCCACGTGGAATGGCTGAGAAAGGAAACGCTGTACTTTACGTGCACGTGATACAGTCAGTTTATCTTCATCAGATAATTCATCCAGACCAAGGATAGCAATGATATCCTGCAGTTCCTTATAACGCTGAAGGATCAGTTTTACACGGTTTGCACAATTGTAATGCTCATCACCTACAACTGCCGGGGTAAGGATACGTGAAGTTGAGTCCAGTGGATCCACCGCAGGGTAAATACCTAAGTCAGCAATCTTACGAGACAATACCGTTGTTGCATCCAGGTGAGCGAAGGTAGTCGCAGGAGCCGGGTCAGTCAAGTCATCCGCAGGTACATAAACCGCCTGTACAGATGTAATTGAACCGTTCTTAGTTGAAGTGATACGCTCTTGCATTAGACCCATTTCAGTAGCCAATGTTGGCTGGTAACCCACCGCTGATGGCATACGACCCAGTAGAGCCGAAACCTCTGAACCAGCCTGCGTGAAACGGAAGATGTTATCTACGAAGAACAGGATGTCACGACCTTTGCCCTGGCCATCTCCATCGCGGAAATATTCAGCGATAGTTAGACCGCTAAGTGCCACACGAGCACGAGCTCCAGGAGGTTCGTTCATCTGTCCGAATACGAAAGTTGCTTTTGAGTCTTTTAGTTCTTCAAGGTTTACAGAGTCCAAATCCCAGCCGCCTTCTTCCATGCTATGCTTGAACTTTTCACCGTATTTCATGATGCCTGCCTCAATCATCTCACGCATCAGGTCATTACCCTCACGTGTTCTTTCACCCACACCGGCAAATACTGACAAACCACCATAACCAATAGCGATGTTGTTGATCAGCTCCTGGATCAATACGGTTTTACCTACACCCGCACCACCGAATAGACCAATTTTACCACCCTTGGAGTACGGCTCAATCAGGTCAATTACTTTGATACCAGTGAAAAGTACTTCAGATGAAGTGCTCAGGTTTTCGAATAATGGTGGCTTATTGTGTATAGGACGACCACCTGTTTTAGGAACCGCTGGCAAACCATCAATAGGATCGCCGGTTACATTAAACAAACGACCGTTGATACCTTCTCCAACCGGCATAGTAATAGGCAATCCTGTATCCAATACCTGGGTACCACGTACAAGACCTTCGGTACCATCCATTGCAATACAGCGCACGCTATCTTCACCAAGGTGCTGCTGAACTTCCATCACCAGGGTGTCGCCGTTTTCGCGTTTTAATTCCAGGGCGTTAAGTATCTCAGGCAATTTTCCGTTGAACGAAACGTCCACAACGGCACCGATCACCTGTTTAACCTTACCAACGTTAGCCATATAAAGTTGATTTGACTTTTAAAATTTGCGGCAAAGGTAATGGAAAGACCATTCTAAAAATGAAAGTTTTAGCAGATGATTCAAGTCATTTATAGTAGAAAGTTTAATTTATCGTGCTCTGCCACTCGTTTTGACAGTCAGGAAGTGATAGCTGGCTGATCCCTTTTCACCAAATGGCTATCTTGCACCCATGATCATCAAAAAAGCGGAATATCTTATTTCCAGCCCTGATTTTGCACAATGCCCTGCCCCCGACCGGCCAGAATATGCATTTATTGGCCGAAGCAATGTAGGCAAGTCATCGCTGATAAATATGCTGGCAAATAATCAGAAGCTGGCTAAAACATCTTCTTCGCCGGGAAAAACGCAAATGATCAACCACTTCACCATAACCAGCAGCCCCAGCGAGTTGTCGAAGAATACAGATCAGTGGTATTTGGTGGATCTGCCGGGATATGGTTTTGCCAAAGTTTCGCAGAGTAGCCGACGCAAGTGGGAACAGATGATTGAGAACTACCTGCGCAAACGCGAAAACCTGCTGCATGTATTCGTGCTCATAGACAGTCGTATTCCGCCACAAAAAATAGATCTTGACTTCATTAATCAACTGGGCGTATGGCAGGTGCCTTTCAATATCATTTTTACCAAAAGCGACAAAGAGAAGCAAAGTGTGGTGGCAGCCAATGTAAAAGCATTTTTTGAGGCCATGCGAAAAACATGGCAGTTTCTTCCGCTCCACTTTGTTACAAGTGCCATTAAAAAGCAGGGGAGGGATAAGATCCTGGCTTTTATCAACCAGTCAAACAAAGAATGGTAAGGAAGAATAGGACGGTAGAGTAGATAAAGTATCGCAACCGGTAGAACCGGCTGAAGAAATATCGGGTGTAGTAGTGGTCAGTTTACAACCTTATTGGCGCAGCTGCTGCTGGCAAAAGCTTCGGGCTTGGCTTTGAAAGCAAATCCCATCCCTAAGATGTAACCCATAGCTTCTTTTAGCGCATCGTTGCTTTTGAAGTGTGGATTGGTATTGATATCGGCATGTACCTCCATATCTACATCGTAATCTGTAAACAGGTGGCATAGTTCGTATGCGATCTCAATACTTTTTGCTACTTCTACCAGCATTCTCTCTTTAATGCTGTACTTCAGGCGGGTCTTTTCGTTGTGGATATACATAAACCCTCCGTGGCCTTCGCGCAGAAAAACAATTACCGTGGCAAATTCAGTTTCCTGCCCTTTTACCTGGCTATCGGTGCCTATGCACACCTTCAGTTTGTTACCCGCTGCGGCTTCTTTCTTAATGGCTGTTTCTACCGCATCTTTTATTGGAAGATTTAATGGCTCACCGCTGAACTTTCTCCATTGCATATGTAATAGGTTTCTGTAATATACCCATTATTTCTAAGGAGAAGTGGCAGCAGGTATTAAAAATTTATTACTAATAAATACTTACGTGCGCAAGTAAACGGCTGAAAGTGTGCACGATAAATAATAACAAGTAGTCCTAATTAATATTGACCGGTACTGAGCATCACCAACGTACATGCCTCAACAGGTTTTATTCCTTTCTTCTTTGCCAGTTCGTACAGTTCATCGTTTTCTGTACCTGGGTTGAAGATGATCCTCTTTGGCTGCAGCCCCAGGATATAATCATAATAAGGAAGTTGGTTAGTAGGATTCAGATACAGAGTGATAGTATCTATATCTTCTTCTTCAGGAAGTCCTTTTTGTATGTCAATGCCTGCTACTGCTCCCTCTTTACGGCCCACCGCCACCACCGGGTGCTGGTAAGCACGCAGCTTGTTTATACATATATAGCTATACCTCGATGGATTGTCTGATGCGCCTAATACTAAAGTTTTCTTTCCCATCATTCCTTGTTTTTATCGTGAAAAAGTACAACAATTACACCAGCAGTTTTAAAACAGGTGGTACTGTTTACGGGGCAACTGCCTGATGATTGCCTCCATTGCCTGCTGCAACCCAGGGTAGCGAAAGGTGAAGCCTTCATTAGTAAGCCTAGATGGTTTTACCCACCTGCTTTTTAAGATAAGTTCTGTTTCTGTACCAATGAATATGGCTCCAACCTTCAGCATCCACTCGTAAGCAGGCAGGCCGATCTTGTGCCCTGTAACCTGCCGAAGCAACCGCATAAATTCAGCATTGGTAACAGCACCCGGTGCAGCTACATTGAAAACGCCTTCCAGTTCATCGTGCTGTTTTACAAAATCTATCACCCGGCACACATCATCTATATGTACCCAGCTAAACATTTGGCTGCCGCTTCCCTGCCTGCCGCCAAGGCCAAACTTTACAAGGTTGAGAAAAGGAACCATTACACCGCCAGGACCTAACGTGATGGCCATTCTTAAAGCTACTTTGCGGGTAAATGGTGTACGCTCTTCAAAAAATGTCTTCTCCCAAAGCTTACACACCTGCACGCTAAAGTCGTTGTGCATTTCACCAGTAAATTCATCCTGTGGCCGGTCAGTAGCATGGCGATAAATAGTAGCAGATGCAGCATTAACCCACAGCTTTGGCGGCGTTACAACTTCTCTTATAGCTTGTGCTATGGCCTTAGAAGCGTTGGTTCTGCTGTCAAAGATTTCTTGTTTATTCTTCTTCGTATACCGGCAATTCACGCTTTTACCTGCAAGGTTGATGACCATTTCAGCTCCGTCCAATTCTTTTACCCATTCACCTGCAGATTTTCCATCCCATTGTACCAGGCGCATATTCTCCCTTACAGTAAATTCTTGAAATGCATTATTACCAGCTGCCGGCTGCTGCCGGCTCAGTATTACCACCTCGTGCGTTGGGGCGTACCATTTGGCCAAGTAGCGGCCTATAAAACCGGTTCCCCCGGCTATAACTATTTTAGGTCTCATATGATTGGTTTTAGATGATGATTTCAGAAGGACGTTTTTCAGCGGTAACTATTTCGTGCACACATAGCAGCAAATAGTAAACAGCCATTACAGGGGCAGCAAGCAGCAATATCCAAAACACATTTTGAATTGGTCCATGAGAAACAGTGGCTAGTGCCAGCATAAAGACCGACAAGTAAGAAATGCCGTGGTAGATCTGCCTGCTCTTCTTATGCATGTGCCAATCCTTTACATGGTGTACCAACATACTCGCCAGCTGCCAGCTTCCAACTATAAAGTACCCGATGATGATCGTTTTTCCTTTATCCAGTAAGGCAGCCATAGCGAAGGCAACTACCAGTACAAGCTGAACGATCATGTCTATCTGTTTGATCTTTTTCATGATCATCGTTTTTAGGAATTAAAAAACAGGATTAAGTTTCCTTTCCAGTTGGGCTTTTTTGCGCAGCTTGAAAAAGATGTAGAGATTGAAGAAGTGCATGCCGCCAAGGATGAGGATGATCAAGCCAACTTTCAGGCTTAAAGTCTCAATCAGATCTTCTACCCCAGTTACTACAGTGTCTACATTCAATGTGTATACTGCATAACCAAGGTTAATGAGGTAGAAGCCGACCAGCAGCAGGTTGTTTACGCTTTTTGCTATTTCAGCATTTCCATGAAATATTTCAAGCAGGAACACATGGCCGTTCCGGAAAAGTGTACGTGCCACCCAAATGGTAAGGCTAATAGTAAGGACGAGATACAATGCGTAGGTAAGAATTGTGTAATTCATGATCTTTGGTTTTGATTTATATTATTATACTTTCAATAAATTTTGAAACATATTTCAGAAATAAAAGCCGCAAAAGCGGCTAGAGATTATCTCAAGCTTTTCTACCTGAACAATTTCAAGAAACTACCCCAAAACCAATTCTCTTCAGCTTTGATAATTGTATCCAGGGTTTTTTCTGCTTGCCCTGCAAACTTTTTAATGTTTCCTACAGTTTCGGTAAAAGCTTTCACATCTGCATCATTCTCTTCTCCTTCTATATTACTTAATTGGTTTAGCGTTTTCACCATTGGGTCCAGTTCGCGTTTTTTACGCTGGTACATAATCAAGGTGGCCACTTTCCATATGTCTTTCTCAGCTTCAAAAAATTCTTTTCGCTCACCAGGAGTGATCACCTTATGCACCAGGTCCCAGTCTATCAGCTCACGCACGTTCATGTTGGTGTTTCCCCGGCTAACACTCAGTTGCTCCATAATCTCTTCTGTGCTCAGTGGCTTAGCTGAAACCAGCAGCAAAGCATGAATTTGAGCCATGGTTCTATTGATCCCCCATTGGCTGCCAAGTACGCCCCAGCTTTGTATGAATTGTGCTTTTGCTTCTGGTAAATTCATAAGTCAAAGATAAAGAACTTATTCAACTTTCAAAATTTATTGAAAGTTTATTTTCCGGTAAAAAATTTGTTTGTTTATCTCTCTTTACCCCAGGCAGATTGTAAGATGTGATTTGTATGTGGTTTTTGATTGTGTGCTTTTTGCTTCCAATAATGCTTGTTTTATTTGTAAAAAAATCAACACCATGTACACCAAATTGCTTATGGGCCTGGCCCTGGTCTTCGTGCAACTCACCTCGAGTGCACAGTTTGAAACTGCCAAACAAGTTTTCTCTTCACCTCAGATGAAGACAGAGATCTTAAAACACAAAAAGGTGGCTATTCTACCTTTCAACGCTACCATCTCTTATAAGCGGATGCCGAAAAATTTTGACGCTGAAGGAAATAAGGCGGATGAAAAAGCACTATCTACACAACTGCAGCAAGGCATGTATACGTACCTGCTGCGTAAGTCTGAGAATTATACGGTGAATTTCCAGGATGTGGATCGCACCAATACAATTCTTCGCTCAAAAGGATTGTTTGACAGGATCCATGAAGTAACACAGGATTCATTGTGCGAGGCTTTGGGTGTAGACGCTGTAATAAAATGCAACTATGCTTACGAGAAAACAGGAAGTGAGGCAGGTGCTATAGCCAAGACTGTTTTATTAGGTGCAGGTTGGGGTAAAACAGCCAGCGGATCTCTTACCATGCAGATCTATAACGGGAAAGATGGCGAACTTCTATGGCGTTTTTATAAAGAAATGAATGAAGATGTGTTGGGTTCTGCCAACCAGGTAATGGAGAGAATGATGCGTAAAGTAGCACGCAACTTCCCTTACGAGAAATAAAGAAGATATAGATTTATCAACTGAAGAAGCGGCTTCAAACCTGAAGCTGCTTTTTTTATACCTGCCACTTTGCTGGTAACAAAGAAAAAGGCCGTCCATTGGACAGCCTTTCCTTATTATTTAAAAGATATGGTTCTACACCATCATCATCATTGGTTCTTCCAATAGCGACTTCAGTGTTTGAAGGAATGCAGCTCCTGATGCACCATCTACTACACGGTGATCGCAGCTCAAGGTTACCTTCATTACATTTCCTGGAACAACTGCACCATTCTTTACAACAGGCACTTTAGATATACCGCCTACTGCCAGTATACATGCATCTGGTGGATTGATGATAGCAGTGAATTCGTCTATACCAAACATACCAAGGTTGCTAATGGTAAAGGTGCTGCCTTCCCAATCTGAAGGTTGCAACTTTTTATCTTTTGCTTTCTGAGCGTATTCTTTTACTTCTGCTGCTATGGCACTTAATCCTTTCATATCAGCATTTCGCACTACAGGTACCAGCAGGCCTTCATCTACGGCTACTGCTACACCTATGTTCACGTGATGATTGTAACGGATCTTATCACCCAGCCAGCTGCTATTTACTTTTGGATGCTGCTTCAGAGAAACGGCTACTGCTTTCAGTACCATATCGTTGAAGCTGATCTTCACCTTAGATATCTCGTTAAGCTTACCCCTTATCTCTACAGCTTTATCCATATCAATAGACATAGTAAGGTAGAAATGCGGAGCAGAGAATTTACTTTCTGCTAAGCGACGTGCAATGGTTTTACGCATTTGCGAGACCGGTACTTCGTCGTAGCTCTCCATGCCTGCAGCTGCTTTTGGTGCTGCTGGTTTAGGCGCTTCAGCCTTAGGTGCTTCAGCTTTTGGAGCTTCGGCAGCCTGCTGTGGCTTGGCAGCTTGCTGCTGCGATGGTTGGTATGCGTCTACATCCTGCTTTACAATACGGCCGTTGTCGCCGCTACCTTTTACATAACGCAGGTCTACACCTTTTTCTTCAGCAAGTTTTTTAGCAAGTGGAGAAGCAATGATACGTCCTTCATTCACCACTTCCTGCTGTGGCTGCGCTGCTGGCGCTGCCTGGCTCGAAGCCTGTGGCTGTGGTTGCGCCTGCTCTTGCGGAGCTTCGTTTCCTCCGCTAGCAGCACCTCCACCTTTGGCAGCAGTTACTATGGCATCTATATCCATTCCTTCCTTACCTATAATACAAAGCAGATCATTTACTGCTATTTTATCTCCTTCGTTAGCACCCTGGTACAAGAGCACACCGTCTTTGTAACTCTCCAATTCCATGGTGGCCTTATCTGTTTCTATCTCAGCAAGTACATCACCTTTCTTCACCTGCTCTCCTACCTTCTTTTGCCAGGTAGCAATTACGCCCTCAGTCATAGTATCGCTAAGGCGTGGCATCAGCACCACTTCTTCCATTTTAGAAATGTCTATAGAAGAAGATTGACTTTCTTGTTGAGGCTGAGGTGCAGGAGCTGCTTCTTGCTTTTGTTCCTGTGCAGGAGCTTGAGCTTGTGCAGGCGCTTCCTGCGCAGGCGCTTCGGCAGAGGCACCGCCAGCGTGTTGTGCTACCAATGCAGACACATCTTCGCCTTCTTTACCAATAATTGCAAGTAGATCGTTTACCTGTAGTTTTTCGCCATCGGTAGCGCCGCGGTGTAGCAGCACGCCCTGCTGGTAACTTTCCAGTTCCATGGTGGCTTTATCTGTTTCTATTTCTGCAAGAAGATCACCTTTCTTTACCTGGTCTCCTACGTTCTTGTGCCATGCAGCTATTACACCCTCTGTCATGGTATCGCTTAGCCGGGGCATTAAAATCACTTCTGCCATACGTATGTTTTGTGCACAATAGCAGTTGGTTTAAAGTATTGTGCGTATGAATTTTAGGCGGTGAAATTACATGAAAATGATGTAAGGGCAAGGCAGCCCAGAAAAATTCTACTATGTAATCGCACATGAAAAAAGCGCAATCGTGTGCGCTCTTCTTTTCCTGTTTTTGTTGATCAATAATCCAACTCAAGTTTTAACCGGTCACGCAGTTCTTTTATCAGTGGATACTGCTCAATCAACACATTATATTTTTCACGGGTGGTAAGATTTACCTCCACTTCCCTTTTTTCCTGCGGCACTTCCTGCACTATTACCTGGTAGCCAATATTCCGGTTGTTGAAAAACGACTTGAGGTGTTCCAGCAGGTCCAGTTTTTCTCCGTCAATGAATTTTTGTTCCAGGGATGTAGAAACAGTGATAGAGAAATGGCTCTCGTTTACACACTCCAGGCGAGCAATATTGAAAACAGTTACCACTGAGTGTTTCAGCTGCTGCTTCAGTCGTTCTACATATATCTGCCATGCTTCCTGCAGTTTTTCATCGCAAAGATCAATTGCCTGCTTTACCTGTATGTTACCTTTTGCTCCTAAATGTTTGTCGCGGATATTCTGCAACAAAGATTTCTTACCTCCGGCTGCAGGCGGAGGTGGCACTGGCCGTTCAGCCACGGCTACTTCCGCAATTTCTGCCGCCACAGCGGTTGCACTGGCAGTAGCCACAGCAGGCATTGCTGGTTTTGGTGCTGGTTCGGCAAGTTGGTTTGCTGCTGGCTGCGTTTGAATATAAAGTTTGGCTGCAGGCGGGGAAGCTGGTGCAGGCGTAGGAACAGGAGCTGCTCCCGGCTTTATTTGCAGAGACCTTATTGGCTCAAACTTGAGCGCTACCGGACCGTTAACCCTCTTTTTTTTTACCACCGCGCCGGTCTCACTATCGTAAGTAAGTGAAATAGCCTGCTGCAGGAAACTCAATTTTATGAGCGTCATCTCTACATGAAGGCGTTTGTTACGGCTCATTTTGTAGTTGATCTCTGCTTCATTTAAAATATTGAGTGCACCTACCAGGAATGCAGGCGAAACGCGCTTTGCAGTCTGTTGGTATTTTTCCTCCAGTCCTTCTACCACGTCAAGTAGTGAAGCTGCTTTAGGATTTTGCGAAACCAGGATATTACGAATGAACTCAGCATAACCATTTAGAACAAGGTCGCCTTCAAAACCTTTACGGTTTATCTCGTCGTAAAGGAGCATAGCGCCAGCCATATCCTGGTTTAGCTGCGTATCCAGTAGTTTGAAATAATAATCGTGATCAAGAATGTTCAGGTGCTCCAGCGTGTTCTGGTAGGTGACGCTGCCATTGGTAAAGCTGACGATCTTATCGAGGATACTCAATGAATCCCGCATACAGCCTTCACTCTTCTGGGCAATCACCTGCAAAGCTGCTTTCTCTGCCTGTATCTCTTCTTTTTTAATGATATCCTGCAGGTGCTCTACCGTATCGTTGTTGGTGATGCGTTTGAAATCAAAAATCTGGCAACGGCTAAGAATTGTAGGAAGTATCTTATGTTTTTCGGTAGTAGCCAGAATGAAAATGGCATAGGATGGCGGTTCTTCCAGCGTTTTCAGAAAAGCATTGAAGGCACTTGAGCTGAGCATGTGAACCTCATCCACAATGTACACCTTGTATTTTCCTGCCTGTGGCGCAAAGCGCACCTGCTCTACCAACGCCCGAATATCATCTACTGAGTTGTTGCTGGCAGCATCCAGCTCGTGTATGTTGAGCGAAGCCCCATCATTGAAGCTTTTACAGCTGTTACATGTGTTACATGCTTCGCCATCGGCTTGCAGGTTTTCGCAGTTGATGGTTTTAGCAAGAATACGAGCACAGGTTGTTTTACCCACACCACGAGGTCCACAAAATAGAAATGCGTGAGCCAGTTGCTCGTTGCGTATAGCATTTTTAAGTGTGGTAGTTATATGACTTTGACCAACAACCGTGTTGAAATTCTGGGGCCTGTATTTTCTAGCTGAAACAATAAACTTCTCCATGTAAATCGCCTTGTATAGTGGGCAGGGGTGCAAATTAGCAAAGTTTGCTAATGCTGTTAGCGGTTGTTTTGCACAAGATGTTCTTGTAAAACCAATTGTAAACAACCATAATGTCTTGCTGCCTGTTTCTTCAGAAGTTACTACTTTCAGGCGCTTGAACCTATTTGCAGGATGCACTTGTACTTTTATACAAATCTTATCTACCCGCTTCTGCTCTCGTTGCCATTCTGGATCTTTACCAGGTTTATTACCTGGCATATTAACCGGAAAAAGGGAAAGTCACTGAACGTGGGGAAAGAGACAATCCTGCTACTGTTCTACTTATATATGGTGGCTCTTCTAAATCTTACCATTTCTAAAAATTTTGGCTCACCAAATCCTGAAAGCCCGATCAGCAAGGTAAACCTGGTGCCGTTGGTAAGGGTTTATGAAAGATATATTTATGCGAAGGATAATGCAGACGTTTCGCACATGCACACGCTGTTACAGGATGTTATTGGCAATATGATCCTTTTCCTTCCGCTGGGCCTATTGCTGCCTGTTTTGTTCAAGAGACTAAGAAAATTCTGGATCATAATCATGCTTGCAGCCTGCCTTTCAACATTTATTGAGGTATACCAGTTTTTCCTCCGATACGCTCACATTTACCGGTTTTCCGATATAGATGACATCTTCTGGAACATCACCGGCGCATGCATTGGCTACAAGTTGTTCAAACTTGTCGGTAAAAGAAATGCAGCCACAATGCCTGGTTGAATTTTCTGCTGAAACAGCGGCATCCAGATTTTACTGGACGCCTACTACAGGATGCCTTTCAAATGTTTTTGACCTGTCGAAAATGTAACGGTACGTGGTCATCATGCGGCTTTGCGTTCCGCCAATGGCTTTGTAAATACCAACCATGCGCGGGTTCCAGTCTCCAGCCCAGCCCATTTCAATAGATTGATATTTCCCTTGTTCACGTATGACCAAAGCGCCTGAATAGATCATAAAAGCATCGATACCCAAAGCCTGAAATTTTGGAACAATACCAAATGCTACCCCATTGATCTTGTTGCTGGGCCTGGACCGTTGAAACCACAGCAACTGCAGTTTTTGCCACCAGCCAAACTTTCCATTGAAGTATTTAAAATATTGGTTCAGGTCCGGAATGTTGAGCCACATTCCTATAGGTTCATCTTTGTAATAAGCAAACCAAACCAGCTTCTCATCCATGATGGGCTTCATCTTCTTAAAGATCTTCAGAGCTTGTTCACCGCTGATCTCCTTCCCTTCTTCGTGCTGGGCCCACGCCAGGTTGTAAACAGTAGAGAAATCCTTTGCAAATTTTTCAAGCTTTGTCTTGTCTATGTGAACAGCTTTATAATCAGGTTTAGCTGCGAATTTTGCGTGCCGGGCTTCGTATTTTTCGCTTAGGGTGCCGTAGACAGCCAGCGTGTAATAATATTGGTTGTAAAAATTCTGGAAACCATAGTTCTCCATCAACAGCTGGTAGTAAGGCGGGTTGAAAGAGATGCCATACAAAGGCTCTTCATCAAAACCCTCCACCATAAGCCCCCACCACTTGTCTCTTTCCAGGAAATTGATAGGACCATCCATTGCTTCCATACCTTGCTGTTGCAACCAGCTTTTTGCCGTATCGAATAACAGGTTAGCTGCAGATTGATCCTTCACACAATCAAAAAAACCAACACCACCAACGGGCATTGCATCTCCCTTATTCATATATTTTTTACTGGTAAAAGCGGCTATTCTGCCAAGAAGTTTTCCGCTGTTATCTTTTAAGATCCACCTGGTGATGGTACCATGCCTGAACGCTTTGTTCTTTTCAGGATTGAAAACATCTTCTACTTCATTATTGAGCGGCCGAATGTATTTTGGATTGTTTTTGTTCATCAAGGCATTCACCTCGAGGAAGTCGTTAGCAGTTTTATGGTCTTTTACTTCTATTACTGTCATTTGGTATCTTTTTCTTTTTAGACGGTCCTCCTAAAAAAGGCAAGTTAAAGCGAATGGGGACACTACGCCGTTTTTTGATGACCGGAACCACACTTTGATACTCCAGGTAATAGATCTTTAGAAGAATGATAAAATAAGAAATGAGTACCGGTCCAAACACTAAACCGGCAATTCCAAAATATTGAAGACCCATAATCACGCCCAGTACCGTAACAATGGGATGTACATCTGCCATCTTTTTTGCCAACACAAACCTTACTACATTATCAGAAACGCCTATAACTAACACGCCCCATAAACCTAAGAAAATGCCCTCCCAGGTTTGATTGACAGTAAAAAGATAAATGGTTGCCGGTGCCCAAATAAGCGCAGAACCAACAATGGGTACTATAGAAGCAAAACCGGTCATCACTGCCCAAAATCCAGCTTCAGGAAGCCCAACTATAAGATATCCTATATATCCGATTACTCCTTGTGCTACTGCAATGGCAGGCACACCAATAGAATTACTAAAGGTGAGTGCTACCAGTTCCTTTCCAAACAGCTCTATTTTTTCCCGCTTGAATGGCAGGAAGAAAACAATTGCTGCCTCCATCCTATTTATGTTGATAAGCATAAAGTAAAAGAAGAAGTACAGCATAGAGATAGTAACAAAGAACCCCAGACTTTCATTGAGCAAGTTGGTGATAGCGCCGGTAACAAAGGTTTTAACCTTCATAATGTTCTCATCTGAAAGAAAAGCCAGGTTGTAATTCTGCTGCAGCTTAGCCTGCAATTGATGAAGGCTTTGCACCAGCAAATCAGGATTGGCAATGTAAAACCGCCCTTTCTGGTACAGCAAAAAACCAACTATGAGAATAGGTACAATGATAATTATGAGCGAAATGAGCATAATGACTGTAGCTGCTGCCGGCTTCTTCCAACCGCGCTTCACCAGCTTGTCCATTCTTTTCTTACTAAGCACATAAAAAATAACTGCACCTAAAAACGCAGTAAAAAACTGGCTAAGGCTATAGTAAAGTATCAGTCCAAAAATGATAATGATGGCCAGGAAAAAATACCTGTTGATCTTATGATCGAGCTTTTGAGGCTCTAAGCCTTTGACTGCAGGTTCAGTCTGTACTACTTTTTTTTCCTCCGGATCGAACTTAATTACAGGTATGTCCATTTTGTTTGGTAGAAAGTCACCATGTGTGCTTTAAACCTGGAAATGTTAAAAAATTGTACCAATAAACCAGTAGCTTAGGTAGCCGGGTGGTTTGAAAATTGAGACTGTAACCGCAGCAAATACTTTAGTATGGAACATGACAAAGCAGGATTTTTTGCAGAAGTAAAAGACATAGCTGAAAAATATGTACAAGACAGGCTGCTGCTGGCAAAGCTTGAAGCCACAGAAAAAGTAGCTGGTTTGGTTTCTAAACTGTATATCATATTTCCATTGGCCATTCTTGCCTTCTTCATCACAATGATTGCCTCATTCCTGGCAGGCTATTATTTATCGGTGTGGCTAGGCGCTTATTGGGCGGGTTACGGCATTATCCTGCTGCTTTATATCATACTCTTTTTTTGGCTGCTATACCTGCACCGCAGTAAGTTGAAACATACTGTGGCCAACAAAGTAGTAGAAGCCATTTTTGATAATAAACATGAATAATATGGAAAGGCTACACATTACCACAATACAAGAACTTAGGCAGGAAAAACTTCGGGTAAGACTTAGGATGGAGCAACGGCAAAAGGAACTGAGCCGTAAAATGTACGAGATACCGGCAGAGCTGGCAGCTGCAGGTGCCAATTCACTCATTCCTGCTTTCCTTAAAGGTAAAGTAACCAATGCTGCGCTTTCAGGAGGAAAGAAGTTGATCAATCGTTTTGTAGTACCGGAAGAGAGCGGACAAAAGAAACTTCCATCGGTTTCAAAAAGTATCAGCCTGATATCTGGTGCCAAAAAAATATTTTCCTTCTTCCGGAAGTAGTGCCGATTAAAAACCATTAACTGCAATTGCTACAAAGGCAATGGTAGTATCTTCGCCACCATGGCAAAATTTGCACACGATAACATTGTTCCTTTCAAAGAAAGTGAACTGACCAAGAAACAGCAGGTGGCAACCATGTTTGATAAGATTGCCTTCCGCTACGACTTTTTGAACCGTTTTTTATCCGCAGGTATTGATGTTGGCTGGCGTAAGAAGGCAATAAAACAACTGAAAGAAATTCAACCTAAACAGGTGTTGGATGTGGCAACAGGAACCGGTGATGTTGCTATTATGACCTACAAGAAGTTAATGCCGGCTAAGATAACAGGCATAGACATAAGCGAAGGCATGCTGGAAGTCGGACGGAAGAAAATTGCTAAGCTGGGCCTGGAAAAAGCAATAGAATTAATTAAAGGCGATAGTGAAAGAATAGAATTTCCTGATGCTTCATTTGATGCGGTAACAGTAGCGTTTGGTGTAAGAAATTATGAGAACCTGGAACGGGGACTAGGTGAAATGTTGCGTGTATTGAAGCCCGGAGGCAAATTGGTTGTACTGGAATTTTCGCGGCCAAAGCAACCTCTTTTCAAAGCTTTATACAACCTGTATATGAAGGTGGTGACACCAAGCGTTGGAAAACTGGTGTCAAAAAATAAGGACGCATACCAATACCTGAATGATTCTGTTAGGCGCTTTCCAGAGGGAGATGAATTCCTGCAAATATTGCAGGGTGTTGGATTTTCTAAAACATATAAAAAGTCGCTCACTTTTGGTATTGCCACTATCTATTGTGGTAGCAAGTAAAAATTCAAACAGCTAAAGTTTTGTAAATAGGAGCTATACAATGTATAATGCCTGTAGCATTTTGATGGATCAGGCTTCTATCGATTTCTTGTAAACACACCACTTTACAGGTGGAATTGCTTCCTACAAGTATTCGTTAACAAAAACGAAAAACAAGATTTTTTGTTCATAAGCAAAAGTGGAAGGCTATATTGCAAGCCCGAAACATCTTATTCAGCACTAAAACATTACGCGATATTTGAAGCAACTGTACTTATCTTTTTGGTCCGATATTTATTAAAGCAACAGTATGCAGAAGGAACCGCGGAAACTTTTTTTCTTATTCATTAGTTTGTGTTTTATATGTGCTACGGCGCAGAGCCAATACAGGGAGCTAAACCGACCTAATCATGATGACTGGCCTTATTACTTTGGCATGTCTATCAGTTATAATCACTCTTATCTTCATCCAAGTAAGCACCCAACTTTTTTAGAGAATGACTCCGTTCTGGCAGTAGAGCCTGGTAGCAGCGGAGGTCTTGCACTCGGGTTGCTTGCTACATTACAACTATCGCCTCGTTTTTCTTTACGTTCTAACCCGCAGTTGATTATTGGAGGTGCAAAATATTTTACGTACGATCTCAAGTATCCAAACTTTGATGGACATTATGTTGAGACAAAGACGCTTCCCTCCACCATTGTAAGCTTCCCACTGCAGGTAAAATTCAATAGCGACAGGATAGGAAATTTCAGAACCTATTTGTTGAGCGGGGTAAAATATGACATAGACTTAGCGAGCAATTCTACAGCAAGGAATGCAGAAGACCTTGTGAAACTAAGGCGAAGTGATTTTGGTGTAGAAGCAGGAATTGGTTTCAATTTCTTCTTTCCTTTTGTAACCTTTTCTCCTGAAATAAAATTCAGCACAGGTTTATCCAACATCCATAGCCGCGACCCGAACTTGAAATACAGCAATGTTCTGGACAGGCTACAATCACGCATGATCGTATTCTCTATAATCCTAGAAGACTAATAAATACAAATCTCCACATAAAAAAGCGGGGCATCTATAAGAAGATGCCCCGCTTTTCATTTATGCATCAGTTCTAGAAGTCAAAGGTCCGGCGTGGCATATTCCAACGCAAACCTGCATTCAATATGGTAGCATTACTTCTACCTCCGCTCTCCAAACGCATGTTGCGGATCACTGTAGACACATCAAAAAACATATTCTCTCTTATTTCATAAGAAGCGAGCAGGTCAATGTTCAGTACCCGGGCAGTGTTGCCACTTCCTACCAGGTAACCTTCTAACCTCGTTTGCCCTGTAGTAGGATCTATTACTTCCCTGTCAAAATAGTTTCTGAACGGGTTGCTACCGTAGTTGATACCCGCAGAATCCAATCCTTGTTTATAATAAATAGCCTTTGCCTGCAAGTAAAGTTTATTTGTCACCTGCGCTCTGGCTATACCAACAAATTCCTGGAAATTAGCTCCCAACGGGTGAGCAAGTGGCATGTTGTAATGCGTGTAATTAGCAACAGAGTCAAAATGGGAATAACTAAAAGGACGCACCCTGTTAGACTCCACCTGCAGATCAAGGTTGCGAACACCAAATGCATCAATATACTTTGCACCTACCTGGTACCCATATTTATTAGCCCATCCACCTTTCAGATTTATCAGGTCATTCAACCTGAATTCATCAAACATCAATTGACCATATACCTGAAAGGTGCGGAAGATATTCACCTTCGCATCCAGTCCTACCAAAGCATTATCCGGGCTACCTATTTGTTGTTCTGCTGGCCTTATGAACATCACTGGAAGCAGGTATTGAAAGTCAAAATGATTCTTTCGTCCAAAAACAACTGCATCAAACAAACCCACATTCACTGTCTTTCCAAGATTCACGCTCAGGTGATTCATCCTGAAATATTTCCGGGACATTAAGCTACCTCCGGTATGTTTAGGGAAATCTGGGATCAATTCCATATAAAGGTTCTGGTAATTGAACTTCCAGATCCTGGTATTGATCTTCAGGAAAGTAGCATTATTGGAAAAGTCACTTAAGAATAAGCTGCGGTGCCCGACACCAATAAAGTGCTTATCATACCCAAACTGCATATCAATATACTTTGCAACATTCCAGGAAACAGATCCTCGTACATCAAAGTAATCCACACCAGTTTTCTTAAAAGGCTTGTAAAAGCCAGCACCCGGAACAGCTCTCCATTTACTAATGAACTCCTGTACGTATAGCGGTGGCCGTTCCTGGTTCTCAGTAAAGTAAATATGGAAACCAACGCGCCTGTCTATCATTCCACGCAATGCAAAGCCGCGGCTGTTATAATAGATGTTCTGATCATTACCCGCTTCAAAAGATTGCCTGTAGGTAAAAAGAGGATTGACAGCAAGGAAGAAATTATCCTTGTTCACTTCCAGCATATTGCCCTTGTTCTTATATAATGTATTGAAGATGGGCTTGCGACTTTTAAATGCTTCTCGTGGCCGCGACCACTCGCTATTGTTCATCAGGAAGCGTTCCATGTTGTACCTGTCTATCGGCGTTAAATTGGGTGCATTGTGATGGTTAAGCTGGTATAAGCTATCCAGCTTTTCCACTTCCGCTACTACCTGCCTCCGATTGTATGGTTTTATGGTTGAATAATTGAGATTTTGATTAGCAGATTTTATTTCAAGCCTGTCAACAAGTATATAGTCTTTTGTGCCCGGTAGCAGGTAAGAACTTTGCGCTAACAAACCAACGGGTAATAAAAAAAGTAAAAAGCTGGTAAACGATTTAATTTGCATGAATACAGATTTATACAATAATAAAGCAGTATGAATTATTTAATTAAAGATATAAGCATAGTAAACGAAGGTACAACAGTAGAAGGCGATGTATTCATCAGGAACGGGCGCATAGAACAGGTTGGACCATCAGTTTCGGTCAAAGAAAAGGTATTAGAGATTAACGGCCACGGCAAACATTTATTGCCGGGTGCTATAGACGACCAGGTGCACTTTCGTGAACCTGGCTTAACGCACAAAGCCAACATCTACACAGAAGCAAAAGCTGCAGTTGCCGGCGGCGTCACTTCTTTCATGGAAATGCCAAACACTGTTCCGCCGGCTTTTACCCATCAACTACTAGAAGAAAAGTACAACACAGCCGCGCAATCTTCATTGGCCAACTATTCGTTTTACATGGGTACTTCTAACGATAACGTGGAGGAAGTGCTGTATACGAACAACAGGAAAAACGACATATGCGGCGTAAAGATCTTCATGGGCTCATCTACAGGTAATTTACTGGTAGACAACCCGCTGGCACTGGAGAAGCTTTTTGGTAATGTAGAACTATTGATAGCTACGCATTGCGAAGATGAAGCCATCATCAAAGCAAACCTTCAACGCATACAGCAAGAAAAAGCCACGCTTGAACCTGCTGACCATCCAATCATTCGCAATGAAGATGCCTGTTTTGAATCATCATTCAGGGCTGTGCAGTTAGCTAAGAAATATGATACCCGCCTGCACATCCTACACATTACTACAGAAAAAGAACTGCAGTTATTTTCTAATATGCTACCGCTAAAGGATAAAAGGATAACTGCAGAGGTATGTGTTCACCATCTTCATTTTACCAGCGATGACTATCCTGTATTAGGCAATAAAATAAAATGTAACCCAGCTATAAAAGCGCAACACAATAAAGCTGCACTTTGGCAAGCACTGCTCGACGATAGGCTGGATGTAATAGCCACCGATCATGCGCCACATACCATTCACGAGAAAAACGAACCGTATGAAAAGGCACATGCAGGCCTACCGCTTGTGCAGCATTCATTGCTTATGATGCTCGACTACGTAAAACAAGCAAAATTATCAATTGAGAAAGTGGTGGAAAAGATGAGTCACGCCGTTGCTACATGTTTCCAGGTAAAAGATCGTGGCTTTATTCGTGAAGGATATCATGCAGATCTTGTGATTGCCGATCTTGAAGCTTCCACTACCGTTTCACCACAAAACATATTGTATAAGTGTGGATGGAGCCCATTGGAAAACCATACTTTCCCGGCTGCCATTACCCATACTTTTGTTAATGGACATCTTGTTTATGGAAATGGCACGTGGGATGAGTCTCAGAAAGGTTCAAGATTACAATTCGACAGGAGTTAGATCAACTCTCACTTGAAGAAAAAAAGAAAGTAATATACGCATGCAGGCAGATAAGACCACCATCAACGACCTATCGATCTTTCACCACGAGGAAGAGCAATCGGTTTTTCACCACATCAATTTCACTACTTCTACCGGTGGAAAAGAGTGGATGCGCTACCTGTTGTCGCACCCGCTAAACGACCTCAACAAGATAAAGCAAACGCAGCAGTTGCTACAATTGATCATCAAGCATGCTGACAACTGGCCAACCATAATCACCAACGGAACTGTAATGGTGGTGGAAAGATTTTACGACACAGGTATTGAGGATATTCCGCAGCATCCGAATGTTGTAAATGCTACCCTGTATAAACTGTTCAATGCGCATGACTACTCTCTTGTAAAATATTCTGTCAATCATTTTATTGATTTCTGCATCGGGCTTGGGCAACTCATACGATTGTTTGAACAAGATGAACAGCCTACAATTCTTGCACACCTGCTCGACCAGGTGAGGCACCTGACGAATAAGCCGGTGATACAAACCATGATGCAGTGGGACAAGAAAGACCAGCCTACCCATGCACAAATGCTCACCTTTGGCCGGTTCTTACGTAGGTTTTTTAAGGCCGAAGCACTGGAACTTGTTGACATATACAGCAGGCTGGATGCGTATTATGGTATGGCAATGGCCTGCAAAAAGTTCAACTTTACTTTCCCACAAATAGAGAAGTCTGCGGCACCATATATAGAAGCTACAAACCTGTATCACCTGCTGCTGCATGAGCCGGTTAGCTACAATGTTGAGCTTAACCAACAAACGAATTTCCTGTTTCTTACCGGTGCAAATATGGCCGGCAAAAGCACTTTTATCAAAGCCGTTGGGGTGTCTGTTTACATGGCACATATAGGCATGGGTGTTCCTGCAGATTCATTCCAGGTTAGCTACTTCGATGGTTTGCTAAGTAACATACAAGTAGAAGATAACATCACTCGTGGCGAAAGCTATTTCTTCAATGAAGTACAGCGTATAAAAAAGACCATCACCAAGATCAATGATGGCAGGCATTGGCTGATACTAATAGATGAACTTTTTAAAGGAACCAATGTACAGGATGCTATGAAATGTAGTACCGCTGTAATAGAAGGTTTACGTAAGATGAAGAACACACTGTTCATTCTTTCTACGCACTTATACGAAATAGGTGAAGGACTGAAACAATACCCCAACATTAAGTTCAACTATTTTGAAACGCATGTAAAAGAGGGGCAACTTGAATTTAGTTACCAGCTACAACAAGGCATCAGCAACGACAGGTTAGGCTACCTTATACTGCAACGTGAAGGAGTGGTTGATATGCTGGAAAGGCTATAGGGGGATGGTGCTTGATGCTGGATAGATGATACTTGGTAGTTGTTAGTTGATGCTAGAACTGGATATTGGATGGATGATAAATAAATGAAGGATGCTTCAAAAACATAACAGCTCCTACCTAACAACTAACAACTAAAGCCTAAACATTCTACTTAGTATTCACATACTCAAGTATCGCATCTATATCAGCGTCGGTAAGATCAGGGAAAGGCATCATAGTAGTCTGGTTATACTTCTTCCAAAGATCATGAGCATATTTATCTTCCTTTATCACCTGTGGTGCATTGCGAATGAAGGCATACAGTTTTGCTTTATTATCCCACTTCTTTTCTACGCCGGCTAAGGGTGGTCCTACCAATTCTTTTTCCTTTGCATGGCACGATGCACAATTTTGCTGGAACAAGTTTTTTCCTCGCCCTAATGTTGCTGACACCTCCTGCCCGGCAGCAGCTATTGGTGGTGTATTATCCTGTTGTCCACAACCTATAGCCATTGCTATCATCAATATCATCACCTGGTACTTCATCTTATTTTTTTTCGTTGCAAAACTATTACAATAACTACCACGGTTAGCAGCTCGTACATTCTTTCACCTTCTTCCACCATTTATATAAATACTTTTACCTCGTAACACTGCGTCCCCTATTTTTATTTACAACAAAACCCTTTGCTTATATGCACTTACTCGAACTGCGTAACCTGAAAAAATATTATGCTACGCAAAAAGCAGTGGACGACATCAGCTTTACTATTGACGAGGGTAGCATCTTTGGCTTGCTCGGACCAAACGGTGCAGGAAAGACAACCCTTCTGCGTATGATCACCGGCATCTTTTATCCTGATGAAGGTGAAATTCTTTTTAGTGGTAGAAAGTTCAATCCATTAAGTGACAGCCTGCACATTGGCTATATGCCCGAAGAAAGAGGTCTGTATAAAAAGATGAAGATCGGCGAGCAGGCGCTATACCTGGCACAATTAAAAGGTTTAAGTCGTAGCGAGGCTATGCAAAAGATAAAGTATTGGTTTGAGCGCCTTGAAATGGAAAGCTGGTGGAATAAAAAAGTAGAGGACCTGAGTAAAGGAATGAGCCAAAAACTGCAATTTGTAATAACTGTGTTACACGAGCCTAAGCTGGTAATATTAGATGAACCTTTTAGTGGCCTTGACCCGGTAAATGCCAACCTTATCAAAGACGAAATATTTGAATTGGCGAAAAAAGGCAGCACCATCATTTTTAGTACGCACCGCATGGAACAGGTAGAAGAAATATGCGATCATATAGTGCTGGTAAACCAGGGAAAAAAAATACTTGACGGTGGTGTGGCAAGAATAAAACAAGATTTCAAGGAACACATCTACAGCATACAATTATCAGATATACCAGCTGATATTGATGAAGCTGGTTTTAAGATCATAAAAAAGCAGCGAAACAAACTGGTGGTAAAGATTGATGATCTGCATAACAGCAACCATGTATTGCAGTATTTTATTTCTAATAATATCATTGTAGAAGGTTTCAACGAGATACTGCCTTCGCTTAATGATATCTTCATTAACCTGGTAGAAGGCACCAAAGCCGCTCGCCAGTTTCAACCAGTTGCTTAACCCAAACAAAAACTAATGTCTAAAATATCAGTAGTAGCACGCCGCGAGTTTTTATCGCGGGTGCAAAAGAAAACATTCCTGCTAAGTACCATACTGTTGCCGCTTATCATATTCGGCTTCTATGCTATGATCATTTATTTTTCTGTAAAAACAGATACTGCGCTTACTGTAGCTGTTGCTGACAGGGCTAATCTTTTCAATGGCGCTATCGACGATAAGGAGACAGAAATAGAATTCAAGTTCATTCCTGCAGAAACAGATGAGTCGCTGAAGAAAAAACTGCAAACAAAAGAATATGACGCCATTGTCGTAATACCTGCTGATGCCACTGTTATGAACACTGATGCTGTAAAAATTCTTACAGCAAAAACAGTGAGCATGGTAACACAGGAAAAGATTGAACGCAGGCTAAATAATTCTTTGGAAGAAAAAAGAATGATGGCGATTGGCATCAACAAAGCCACCATGGACAGCATTCAAAACAGGGCCGATTTCAACTTTGCTTCTATTGACGGTGAAGAAGAAAAATCAAATGTAGCAGGCATTGCTTATGGAGTAGGCATGATCTCTGGCTTCCTCATTTACTTTGTGCTTTTCATTTATGGCACTATGGTGATGCGCGGAGTTATGGAAGAAAAAACAAATCGTATAGCTGAAGTTATTATCAGCAGTATTAAACCATTCCAACTGATGATGGGAAAGATCATTGGTATAGGCGCTGTTGGCCTGGTGCAGTTTATCATTTGGGGAGTGTTGGTATTAGGATTACAAATGTTATTGCCATTACTCTTCCCGGGAGCACTGGACCAGATAGCAAGTGATGGTGCAATTCCGGCAGCAGGAATGGAAGCAGGCAATGCTAAAAATGAAATGATAGCTGGCCTGATGGCAGGGTTGAAACAGATCAATATCCTGTTTATCTTCTTCTGCTTCCTGTTTTATTTCCTGGGTGGCTACTTCCTTTATTCTTCATTGTTTGCAGCTGTTGGTAGTGCTGTAAACGAAGATCCGCAAGATGCACAAAGCCTTATGCTGCCAATCACCTTCCCAATCATATTTGGTATAGTGATAATGGTAAAAGCGGTAAATGACCCTAATAGCGGGTTGGCACTTTTTGGAAGTTTGTTCCCACTCACTTCTCCTATTGTTATGATGGGAAGGCTGCCTTATGGCGTGCCGGCATGGCAACTAATTACAAGCTTCGCCTTACTAATTGGTGGGTTTGTAGCAACCACATGGTTGGCCGGAAAAATCTACCGTACAGGCATTTTGATGTATGGTAAAAAAGCATCGTGGAAAGAGCTTTTGAAATGGGCAGTTAGAAAATATTAATGGCAGTTTCTAGTAGCTAAAAATGAAACAGGTGGAACTCATGTTCCACCTGTTTTGTATTGATAGGGTCTTACGAATTAATTTTCTATAACAATCCTCTCATCCACTTTCCGCACCTTCTGCTTTTGCTCTCTTGCCATTTGCAGGCTCACTCCCAGTGAGTTTCCTTCCTTCAGAACAATGTTCTCCTGCTTATACTTCCGGTAGCCTTCCATTTCGAATGTTACGCTATATGTTCCTGCAGGCAAATTCTTTACACTATACAAACCAGTTGAGTCTGTCAGGGCAAGTTTTGATCCTTCAAATACATCAGAAGTGATGGTGATAACTGCTTCTATGAGTGGAGCTTTATTTCGCGCATCTTTTACATATCCACCTATTGCACCAGCTTTAGGCGCCTGTGCTATTCCTGCGGAAAATACAAGTATCATGATTGCCAGCATAGGCAACAGCTGTTTAGACTTCATGTGCTCTTATTAAGGAACACTAATCTACAGCAAAATCAACTTGTAAGTATTGTTCTGAAATGTGAAAATGATGTGATACGCGCTTTCAGCCAGCCATTTTAACCAAAATCAATTTCTGTATTGTCACCAATGTTCAGGCTGCGGCTAAGACCTCTTACCGAGGCATCGCTTCCAATCAGCGAATTGTCCAATACTACTTCAAAAAGGTTGGTATAAGAACCAATGATACTATCGCGAAGTATAGAATGTTGGATATTGGTATTGGCTCCAATAGCCACATGCGGACCAATAATAGAATTTCGAATGGAACAATTTGGTGCAATACTCACAGGAGGAATGATGATCGTATCTTCGAATCCATGCGCATCTTGCACATTGCCACCAGACTTTTTAAGTAGTGTAGCATTACTCTCCAGGATAGTTTCCTTCTTCCCGCAATCGAACCAGTTTTTTACTTTAAAAGCTTTGAAACGTGCACCACGCTGTATCATACAATCCAGCGCATCGGTCAGGTTGTACTCGCCATAGCTTTTTATATTCTCCTGGAAAATATGGTGCAAGCAGCCATATAAAAATTCAGTTTCCTTTATTTTATACAGACCAACCAAAGCCATATTACTTTTTGGGATAGCAGGCTTCTCTACTACGTGGTCAATAAAACCATCTTCATTTATTTCGGCTACACCAAACTTGCGTGGGTCATCTACTTTTTTCACACCCAGCATGCTGTACGGGCTGTTTACCACTTCTTTTATATCATATTCACAAATGGTATCACCCAGTGTTACAAAAACTTCGTCATTTCCAACAATACTTTTTGTAAGCTCTATAGCATGTCCCGTTCCCTGCCGTTCGTTTTGGTAAACAAAGTGGCTCTTGATATGTGGAAGAGAAAATTGTACGTAATCCTGTATTTTTTCGCCTAAGTATCCTACTATGAAAATGAACTCTTTTATTCCAGCATCGTATAATTGATCTACTATAAAACTGAGGATGGTTTTACCTGCTATAGGAATAAGAGCCTTAGGTTGTGTATATGTGTGTGGCCTTAATTTAGTTCCCGCACCGGCCACGGGTATGATTGCTTTCATTGATAATCCTTTTTTTGACGAAGCCTTCCTACTCAATCCCAGTGTTGATCATTGATTCACACTACTTTCAACATTCATCAAGGGTGCAAAGTAGTGATTTTTTAAAGTAACGGCTTAACATAGAACCTTAAAATGAACTCACAAACTCACATCTCACTTCATCTGGAAGACGGTATATATTATAACTAATCTTATACCAGCTGCTCCTGATGAAGATGTTGTACAAAACATTTGTTTACCTGCAATGATGCAGCATATTACCCAGCCTATATTACCAATCTTGTTGCATTAGACTATTTTTGCCCGCAAACCAACTTACATGCAACGAGATACTTTGGTATTTGACCTGATACAAAAAGAACTTGACCGACAGCGCCATGGAATAGAGCTTATAGCTTCGGAAAACTTTACCAGCCTACAGGTGATGCAGGCTATGGGAAATGTAATGACCAACAAATATGCAGAAGGTTATCCTGGCAGAAGATATTATGGTGGTTGCGAAATAGTAGACCAGACAGAACAACTTGCAATTGATCGTTTGAAACAAATTTTCGATTGTGAATATGCTAATGTGCAACCGCATAGTGGAGCACAAGCAAACGCTGCAGTGATGCTGGCAGTTTTGCAGCCGGGCGATGCTATCCTTGGCCTCGACCTTAGCATGGGCGGCCACCTTACCCACGGCAGTGCCGTAAACTTTAGTGGAAAATTGTACAAGCCGCATTTTTACGGCGTTACCCGCGAAGAAGGTTTAGTGGATTACGATATGCTGGAAAAGCAGGCAAGGGAAATAAAGCCAAAAATGATCATCTGCGGCGCCAGTGCCTATAGCCGCGATTGGGATTATGCACGCATACGAAAAGTAGCAGATGAGGTAGGTGCGTTCCTGATGTGCGATATGGCTCACCCCGCTGGTCTTATAGCTAAAGGATTGTTGAGCTCGCCATATGAGCATTGCCACTTTGTAACCAGCACTACGCACAAAACGCTTCGCGGCCCACGTGGTGGTATTATCCTGATGAAGAAGGATTTTGAAAATCCTTTTGGATTGAAAGATGTAAAAGGTAACACCCGCATGATGAGCAACCTGCTTGATATGGCTGTTTTCCCTGGCACGCAAGGCGGACCTTTGGAACATGTGATAGCAGCAAAAGCAATTGCTTTCGGTGAAATATTAACTGATGAATTTACTGTGTACGCACAACAAGTGATCAGTAATGCACAGGCAATGGCAAAAGCATTTACTGCAAAAGACTACAAGATCATCAGCGATGGAACAGACAACCACCTGATGCTGATTGACCTGCGCAACAAAAACATTAGTGGTAAAAAAGCTGAGGCTGTACTAGGCAAGGCTGAGATCACCATCAATAAAAACATGGTTCCATTTGATGATAAAAGTGCTTTTGTAACAAGTGGCATTCGTGTTGGCGTACCAGCCATTACTACGCGTGGAATGAAAGAAGAGCATATGCAATTTGTGGTAGATGCTATTGATAATGTGCTGATGAACCCTGACGATGAAGCTTCTTTGAGCAACATCCGTAAGCAGGTGAATGAGTACATGTCGCAGTTCCCACTTTACCCGGAGCTGGGATAGCAGTAGGTGGTATTGCATTTGTTGCTTCAATAAAGCAACTTCTTTAAAAAGTTTTCAGTAAAACACAATGATAAAATGATACAAAGAATTCAATCGATATGGCTACTGCTGGCAGCCATTGTTGCTTTTGTTTATACACAAGTTCCTCTATTTACCGGTACACTACCCGATGGCCTTGAAAGGAACTACCTGGCCACAGAAAACCTGCTATTATTTGCCCTTGCAGTAGCTGTGGGATTAATAGCTGCCACTGCAATCTTCTTATACAAGAACAGGCCCATGCAAATGCGCCTTTGTTTTTTTGGACTTCTAGGATCTATAGCGCTTATAGCACTTGAGGTACTCAGGCTGGATAATTTCAAAACAGATTACCAGGTTGCCACTGGCACCTATGCCTGGGGTAGTTTACTTCCTATATTTCTTATCGTCTTCTTCATACTTGCATGGAGAGGTGTAAGAAAAGATCAAAAGCTTATTAAGAGCATGGATAGACTTAGGTAATCCATGGTCATTGTAAAATGTAAAAACCGCCGGCACTAGCTGGCGGTTTTTTATATCGGGTAAAACAGGTGCTTCCCCTTTTTCTTTTTGCAGTTACATAGAAGCCACTTTCAAGCATGCACTCATCTTCAGGGCTATTACTTCACTGTTAGATGGCTAATGCATTTACATAATAAAAACAGCGGCTACCGATGGCAACCGCTGTTAGATTATTCTGAATTATTGTTACTTATTTCACTATTACCTGGTGGTTCATCTTCAGGTCAACATTACCCAGCTGCAGTTGGTAAATGCCTGCACCAACAGCATCAGTCAAGTTGATAGTCTGCGTAGCAGATCCGCCGGCATGCTTGATGTTTCTAACCATTACCTGCTGGCCGAGGTTATTGTACAATCTTAGTTCGTATACACCAGCAGCAAGATTATTTAGTTGCAGGTTAAGTACGTTTCCTTCTACTGGGTTAGGATAGATACTGATGCCAGCCTTGGTGCCACCAATTTTCACGCTCACTACCTGGCTCAGTTTACCTGCACCATTATTATCTATGGCCTTAATCCTATAGTAATTAGCTCCTGAACTTGGTTGTGCATCAAACCAGCTATAAGCACCTGTACCGTTAGCTACTACGTTACCAGCTTTAGAGAAAGTTGTACCATTCACAGATTTTTCAACCTCGTATTGATTGGTATTAACTTCGGTAGCAACATTCCATTCTACCTGTACACCACTATTCTTTTGGTAAGCTTTTACAGAAGCATAAGCAACAGGCAGCGTGGTAGCTGTTTTAAATACAACCATAAAACGATCCTGAGCTGCACTTGCTGCATCGCTTGTGATACTAAAGTCGTAGGCGGTGTTACCAGTTAAACTAACCGGTGTGCTTGTTTGCAGGTACTTGTCCAACAGGTATGCTTCAAGATTAGCTGAGGTGCTGAAATCTGATGCCTGTAATTCGAACTGGTAGTTCTTGATACCTGTATTCCATAGTCTCATGAAAACTGTATCCGCACTTTCAACCAGGTCACGCTTTTCTACAGATAGATTTTTGCTCTCACGAACAATAGCCAGGTTCTCGCTAAAGTTGTTGATCTTGGTAATGTCATTGTTATCGACAGCATTGCTATAGCTATTGCTGAATTTGGCTCTCACACCATCTACTAAAGTTGTTGCAGTACCAGTCACAACCTTCAGGTCAATCGTCAACTCTTCTGTTCCACTGCCTGTTCGGAAAACATTTGCAGTAGCAACACTGTCTGTTTTCATTGCTTCAGTAAATGAAACAGTACTTGTGCCAGGAACAAAGATGGCCTGGCCGCTGCGTATCAAACGCACCAGGTTGTCGGAGGCAGCACTTCCGGTGGATGGCGTCACCTGGTAGGTATTAGCAGTTTGCCTGTCTACTGTACGGTAAGCACCTGTTCCCATTGTAGCATCCCATACATAATAAACTCCTGACAGGCTGTTACCGTTAAATATCTTTTCGTAATCAACAGGCGAAGGATAAGGATTAGGAATGAGTGAGAAATTAGCACCCTGTACACCTACAGACAAATTACCCTGGTTGATGTTGCCGGTCATACGCAAGATGGTACTGCTGCTGGCTGCAGTGTTTGTAAGGTCTATAGTACGATCACCACGAACGAAGAGAAAATAAGCGCCACCATTGTCAGTTACCTTGGTAGCATTGGTGGTAGCTGGCGTCTGCAACACACTTCCATCAAAGAAACGGATAGATGATGCTGCAGCCATAGACGACACATCATATCCATCAGTACCAGTAGCTCCTGGTTTAGTGATATGGGTTCCAAAGCTGCCAGGGTTCCCACCTTCCTGCCAGCTGGTGAAGATGGTAGGAGCATTTGTATTGTTTGCCAAAGGAGCCGCCAGTAAGCGCCATGCACGCTTGTTTGGAATGAAGCGTTCAACAGTTACATTGCCGGAGATGGTGCCTGCTGAAGTAGCGACACGAGCAGTCCCAAACATGGTAGACCGAAGAGTAAGGTTGTTATTAGTGAGCAATGTTGCACCAGCCAAAAGTTTGATGCTATCTGTAATATTGGTAGTTGCTGGCAGCGATGTATTTGTACCAATGATTGCATCTTGAATAGAACCGCTAAACAATTGGTGTGTATTGGTGCTGTTGGCAACAATATTTATATCATCTATTGCAAGTTCATCACGGCTTCCGGATCCAGATGCATCTGCTGAAGTCCACCTGATAAAGATGAAACCGTCTGCTGAAACACTTATTCCGTTGATTTCTGCAGCACGAACATGACTCTTCCACACCGGTGCCTGATCCAGTGCAGCAGGTGTTTCAAGACCAAATGCCGGCAAAGGAGAATAAGATGAATTATCGACAGAGAAAGAAAGCTCAAAAGAACTACCACGACCTTGATCGTTATACGACAACAATCTGTACAAAATAGATAAAGAGTTGATTGTTGACCCTGTATTGTTTTGAATCTTTAATGTGACACTACCAGGGTTAAAATAACTACCGGTTGCCTGGAAGCCTAATGCAACATTACCAGGTTCTGTTTCGAATGCATAAAAATTACCTCCAGAAGGATGTGTACCAATTGCTTGCAAACCACCTCCAGTTGTTACAGGGGTAAAAGAAGCAGCACCGCTTGTCACACCACTATTGATAGCCCATGTAGTTGAATTGAGTTCGCCAGCTGCAGGATTCTCTGCGGTTCTCGCACCAGCAAACTGGCCATTATTCGAACTAGCCACAGTGTTATCAAAATCTATAGTTACTCTTGTATTAGTTGCTGTTAATTGTAGTCCTTCTACTGGTGGCGCAACCACTGTAAAGGCAGCACTGTTACCTGCAGTTAGATTATCCCCTGAGGTTCTGGTAGCAGTAAGCACAACACCACTCTCTGCAACACTATAAGTAACACCACTGATGGTAACTGCATTAGAACCTGCAGGAATAGTACCTGTTATAGTTCCGCCTAACGTGCCTGTACCAGTTTGTACTGAAAGTGTAACATCAGTGGCAGCGGTAACATTGGCTGCTGTGTTCGTGTTATCCTGTGCCTGTACAGTTACGTTAAAAGGAGCGTTAGCTGTGGGTGAAGAAGGAGAAATTAAGGTTATGGCGAGTTTAGTAGGAACTGATGACGTTGAGTAACTCGTCCAGTTAATGTCGTCAATTTTTACCTGTGCTGCTCCTATACTGCGTATTTCTAACTGAATATTACCACCAATATTGATAGCTTGAGAATATTGAATTACTCCATCACTTGTTGGACTTACAGTTATGTCTGTGCCCACTTGTGTACCATTTACATAAACTTGAATAGTTCGAGTTCCCGTTCCAGTGAAATCCCTCACATAATTAAACTTCAAAGTGCCCATCCCGCCGGCATAAACAGGTGATGTCACCCATCGACTTCCGGAAGTACCGAAAGTGATTGCCTTACCGTTTAATGTTCTATCTGTTCTTGCACCTTCTGCTGTCCAAGTAACTCCGTCTGTACCTGTCCAGGTTCGGCTTAGGTAACTAGCAGGGGTTGTTGTAGGCAGATTAGTAAAATCTTCATTACCCTGCCCCCACCCATTCAATGCCGTCATCAATACAAAGAACAAAAGGATCGCCCTAAGCGATACGTGCGTAAAGATTCTCATCATAATACAATAGTTGTGGTTAATTGACCGCTGTTTTAAGTAATACCAAACAAAAATGACTGGCACATCCAGTGATGGGAAATCACTGAAGTACAGGTTCAGGGTGAATCAGCAGGTATTGGAGTAGGCGACAAATCTAAGGAGAATGTGCTGCCACAGTTTGTAGCCTGGATTAAATTATTATAATCTCGCTTCGACTTGCCTGCTAAAAATAAAACTGCCCCTGCAGGTGTGCAAGGGCAGCTACAAAAAATTTTATTCTTCTTACTTCAGATCCAGCTTAATCTGCAGTTCATCAAACTGCTTATCATCGATTGCACTTGGCGCATCCAGCATCACATCGCGGCCGCTGTTGTTCTTTGGAAATGCAATGAAGTCACGAATGCTCTCGCTTCCGCCTAAGATGGCACAGAGCCTGTCGAAACCAAAGGCTATACCACCATGCGGCGGTGCACCATATTCAAATGCACCCAGCAAAAAACCAAACTTATGTTGCTGCTCATGTTCATCCATACCCAGCGCTGCAAACATCTTTTCTTGTAGTTCACGCTGGTATATCCTGATGGATCCACCGCCGATCTCGTTTCCATTCAGCACCATATCATAAGCATTGGCCTTGATGTTCGCATACGGGTGATTGAGGTAATCTGCAGCATTTTCAATAACAGGATTGTTTTTGATCATCGTCTCTATCTGGTTTGGCTTTGGTGAAGTAAACGGATGGTGACGCGCTACCCAACGATTACCTTCTTCATCATATTCAAACAGCGGGAAGTCGAGCACCCACAGCAACTTGTATTCTTCTTTTTTGCGAAGCCCCAGTCGCTCACCCATGTACATACGCAGGTCGCTAATGGCTTTACGTGTTCTCTCCTCCCTTCCTGCCAATATCAGCACGAGGTCACCCGGCTGAGCATTGCAATACGCTGCCAAGCTTTTCAGTTGCTCTTCATTGAAGAATTTGTCGAATGAACTTTTTACCGTTCCATCTGCATTCACTTTTATAAAGGCCAATCCACCCATTCCTACCTGTGGACGCTTTACCCATTCTATCAGTTCATCGGTTTGCTTGCGGCTGTAGTCTGCAGCATTTGGAACATTGATGGCTACCAGTGTTTCTGCTTCATCAAACACTTTGAAACCTGTTTCACCGGCCACTGGTGATTGCTTCACTTCTTCCTGTTTGGCCATGAATACAGTTGACGGCACTTTCAGGTTCGTCACTTTCATATCGAAGCGAATGTCTGGTTTGTCATTGCCATAGTTCCACATTGCATCTTCCCAGGTCATTCGCTCTACTGCGTCAATATAATCAATGCCTGTTACTTCTTTAAAAATATTCTTCACCAGTCCCTCGAACATGTTGAGGATGTCCTCTTGTTCAACAAAGGCCATTTCACAATCTATCTGGGTAAACTCCGGCTGGCGGTCTGCACGCAGATCCTCGTCTCTAAAACATTTTACCACCTGGTAGTACCTGTCATATCCACTCACCATCAGCAATTGCTTGAAGGTTTGCGGGCTTTGAGGAAGCGCATAGAACTGGCCCGGGTTCATACGCGATGGAACCACGAAATCACGTGCACCTTCTGGTGTAGATTTAATTAGAAATGGGGTTTCTATATCCATGAAACCTTGCTCGTGCAGGTAGTTACGCGCTGCACGGTTAACTGCATATCGAAGTTCAAGATTTCTTTTTACAGCATTGCGGCGCAGGTCAAGAAAACGATATTTCATGCGCAGGTCATCACCACCATCCGTATCGTCTTGTATGGTAAAAGGTGGTACTGCACTTTTATTCAAAACGGTAAAATCATCCACCAGTATCTCTACTTCACCTGTGGGAATGTTCAGGTTCTTGTTGCTTCTTTCATTTACAACACCCTTTGCCTGCAGTACAAACTCCCGGCCCAGCGGCTGCTCATCCAGTCGGGCGTTCAGGCTTTCGTTGAATAGTAACTGGGTAATGCCGTACCTGTCGCGCAGGTCTACGAAAGTGATGCTTCCGAATTTTCTTACCGTTTGCACCCAACCTGCAAGGGTTACGGATGTTCCTGTATCTGCAAGTCTTAGTTGTCCGCAGGTATGAGATCTATACATGATTAGTTATTTCGAGTTTGTGGTGGTGGCGAAGGTTGAGAACACTCAGCTCACTTTTAAGAGCGGCAAATATAGCAATGAAGAATGTCTTTGGTCCACCCTCGTTTGTTGCAGAAATAAAGGAAGTTTTATTCACTCCAGGCTCAGGTAAGTGGAGAAGAGGCTGAGGTATACCAGTATGACGTAAGTGACTTCATTTGGCTCAAGCATCTTTCTTATCTTCCATCCGCAACCACTCAACCCGCTTATCATGCAGTTCCAGGCATACCTGATTAAGCAGAATTCTTCCCCTGCGCTCAATGTTTCCTTGATAGGTATAATTCTACTGATGCTTTCCATCTTTGTTTGGGTTATCCCATCTACAGAAGACATTGCCATTGGCAGCTCGCTATTGGGCATCTCCATGTTTATGATTGGAACCATAGCGGGAAAAGGAAAAGGATTATTTGAAGTAGATAAAGCCATTCTTTTCATTGACAATGTAACAATTCGGCTCGGCGAGGCTTCTTATCCACTCGCTTCCGTTTCACAGCTCAGCTTCTATTACCATTCTTTCTATAGCCAATCCGTTTCCGGCTATTATACCGAACACTCGGGAAGAATAGAATATGGCATGAACAACAGCATCAGCTTTGTTCACAATAAACAAACCATTACTGCCCTTTTCTCGCTTGCTAATATTGATCATGCTAACAACTTTTTTACGTTCGTAAAATATCTACAACAGAATGGTCAGCGTGTAAGTCTTACCTCAAGAAGCGGCTGGTAAAAAAGGATCTTGTCACTCTGATGCCGCACTGCGTTGGCATGCTATATGAATGGCCTCCTTATCTATATAGCAAAAACATAATACTATGAGTGCAACAAGTGATAACATGCAGAACCCGGTTGATCAGTTTGAACAGCCACCGTATGAAAATCAGGAGAAGGTGCCTGTACCCGGTACTGAAGCAGACCTGACACCAAAAGCCGACCATGGCGAAACATCGTACAAAGGTTCGGGTAAGTTAACAGGCAGAAAAGCTGTCATTACAGGAGGTGATTCAGGAATAGGACGTGCTGTGGCCATTGCCTTTGCACGCGAAGGTGCAGATGTACTGATATCGTATCTGAATGAGCATGAAGATGCAAAGGAAACAGCTAAATATGTAGAGGAAGCAGGTCGTAAAGCTGTTCTTGTTCCGGGCGATATAAGCAGCGAGGAACACTGCAAAAGCATAATCAATACTGCGGTGCAGGAGCTTGGCGGGCTGGATATACTAGTGAATAATGCAGCTTACCAGATGAGCCACGACTCCCTGCAGGAACTAACTGCAGAGGAATTGGACCGTACCTTCCGCACAAACATCTATGCTATGTTTTACCTGTGCCAGGCAGCGGAGCCGCATTTGAAGCCTGGTAGCACCGTCATCAATACATCATCGGTGAATGCTTATAAGCCATCTCCGATTTTGCTGGCATATGCAGCCACCAAAGGTGCTATTCAAAACTTTACAGCCAGCCTTGGCCAGTTATGGGCAGAGAAAGGTATACGTGTAAACTGTGTTGCTCCCGGACCTATCTGGACACCACTTATTCCGAGTACCATGCCTGAAGAGAAAGTGAAAGAATTCGGGCAAAGCGTGCCATTGAAACGCGCTGGCCAGCCTGTTGAACTGTCGGCGGTGTATGTTCTATTGGCATCGCAGGACTCAAGTTTTATGACATCTTCTACAGTGCAGGTAACGGGTGGTACGCCTACCATATAAGCAGGAACACCATTGTTTGATATTTGAAATTTTGAAGGTGATATAGGTTGTAGAAACACGAGAGACTGCTACAACCTATATCACCTTCTTACTTGAAGCTTCCTCTCAAATTTTTGGATGTACATCATACAGAATCAGAAGCTTTTTGATCACCTTCAGAACAGCAGGCAGCGTTCAATTTTTCCTTCTTACCCCCGGCTGCCACCTTTGTTGTAAATTGCACCCCTTAACGTAGGTATGAAAAAAGATTTAAGAAGACAGCAGGCGCTTGAGTATCACGAGAAAGGAAGACCGGGAAAGATAGAAGTGGTACCCACTAAGGAAGCAAAGACCCAGCGGGACCTATCGCTGGCATATAGCCCGGGTGTAGCTGAGCCCTGCAAAGAAATTGCCGCTAATAAAGAAGATGCATATAGGTATACCGCCAAGGGCAACCTGGTGGGTGTAATAACAAATGGTACGGCTGTACTTGGCCTGGGCGATATTGGCCCTGAAGCCAGCAAACCGGTGATGGAAGGAAAGGGTGTACTATTTAAAATCTTCGCTGATATTGATGTATTTGATATTGAGATCAACGAGAAGGACCCGGAAAAATTTGTTGACATAGTAGCCGCGCTTGAGCCGACTTTTGGTGGCATCAACCTGGAAGATATCAAGGCGCCGGAATGTTTCATCATTGAACAAAAGCTCCGTGAAAGACTGCATATACCAGTTATGCACGATGATCAGCACGGTACTGCTATCATTAGTGCTGCAGCACTAATAAATGCATTGGAGTTACAGCGCAAGAAGATTGAGAAAGTAAGTTTTGTAGTGAATGGTGCGGGTGCTGCCGCAATGGCTTGTGTACGGCTGTATGTTTCGCTGGGGGCAAGGCATGAGAACTTCATCATGTTCGATAAAGATGGCGTGCTGCATCATGGACGTACCGATCTTGATGAAGAGAAGAAGAAGTTCGCCATCAACAAAAGCGACATCACACTAGATAAGGCAATAAAAGATGCGGATGTTTTCCTGGGATTAAGTGTAGGCAACGTGGTAACAGCTGACATGGTGCGTAGCATGGCTCGCAATCCAATTGTTTTTGCAATGGCCAATCCCGACCCGGAGATACCATATGATGTAGCAAAAGCATCTCGTAAGGATGTCATCATGGCTACCGGGCGAAGCGATTGTCCTAACCAGGTGAATAATGTATTGGGCTTCCCTTACATTTTCCGTGGAGCACTTGATGTACGCGCTACGCAAATTAATGAAGCTATGAAACTGGCTGCCGTTCGGGCGCTTGCTGAATTGACGAAATCACCCGTTCCCGATATTGTCAATCTTGCATACAACCAAAAGAACATAAGCTTCGGCCCTGAATACATCATTCCCAAACCGCTTGATCCACGACTGCTGAGCACTGTAGCACCAGCTGTGGCGCGTGCTGCTATCGATAGCGGCGTTGCCTTGCAGCCTATAAAGAATTGGGAAGCTTATACAGTAGAACTGAACAAGCGCCTTGGACTGGATAACCAGTTGCTGCGCGTAATAGGTATCAAAGCAAGGAGCAATCCGAAACGCCTGGTATTTGCTGATGCTGATAACCTTAAGATCCTAAAAGCTGCGCAGATCGTATATGATGAAGGCATAGCCTACCCAATACTTTTAGGTAACAGTAAAAAGATACACGAGATAGCCGGCGCCAACCAGATTGATCTTTCTGACCTGCCAATCATTGACCCTACAGGTGATGAGACGGAAGAAATGCGCAACCAGTTCGGCAACCTCTTTTTTGCGAAGCGCCAGCGAAAAGGCCTGAATTTTTACGAGAGTAAGAAGATCATGCGCGACCGCAACTACTTTGGAGCAATGATGGTAGAGACCGGTGAAGCGGATGCCATGATATCTGGTCTTTCTAAAAATTATCCTGACACTATTCGCCCTGCCTTGCAGGTAATTGGTAAAGAAGATAGCGTAAGGAAGATAGCCGGCATGTACATTATCATTACTAAAAAAGGTCCGCTGTTTCTTGCCGATACAACTGTTAATTTCAATCCTACTGCCGAAGAACTGGCTGAGATAACCCTGCTGGTAGCAAAAGAGGTTCGCACCTTCAACATTACGCCACGTATTGCCATGCTTAGCTATAGCAATTTCGGAAGCAGCTCATCGCCTGAAGCTGCTTTGGTAGCCAAGGCCACTAAGATTGTAAAACAATTAGAACCCACATTGGTAGTAGATGGAGAGATGCAGGCAAGCCTGGCTTTCAATAAAGAGATATTAAAAGATAATTACCCATTTAGCGAACTGGTTGACAAAGATGTTAATACACTTATCTTTCCTAATCTTGCGGCAGGTAATATAGCGTACAACCTGCTGAAAGAAGTAGGAGGTGCCGATGCCATTGGCCCGATTTTATTGGGCCTCAAAAAGCCGGTACATGTTTTACAACTAGGCAGCAGTGTCCGCAGCATTATTAATATGGCGCTTATTGCCGTTTTAGATGCCCAGATGAAAACACCCACCAACACGCACCAGGAAGTAGAAAAAACCAGGTGGTGGAAAAGAAAGAGAAACAAAACATAAAAGCATACATACTTTAAATGAAGTTTTTTACAAAGTTTGGTGAATACCTGCTTATGCTGAAAGGCATGTTTACACGCCCTGAGAACACCAAAGAATATTGGAAAGAGTTTATGCACCAATGCGTGGAAATAGGCATAGGCTCTCTTCCCATTGTTATTATCATTTCAGTTTTCCTTGGTGGTGTTACTACAGTTCAAACAGCTTACCAGCTGGTAAGTCCACTGGTACCAGCCAGCACCATTGCACAAATTGTAAGAGACAGTATGATACTGGAACTTTCGCCAACGGTGGTAAGTATAGTACTTGCCGGTGTAATAGGAAGTAAAGTAGCCAGTGAACTGGGCAATATGCGCATCAGCGAACAGATAGATGCTTTGGAGATCATGGGTATCAATACAAAGGCTTACCTGGTAATGCCTAAGATCATTGCTGCTTTGGTAATGATCCCGTGCCTGATTGTACTTTCTGCTTTCCTGGGTATTTGGGGTGGACGGATGGCAGCTTCACTTACAGGCATTCTTTCTTCCGAAATCTTCGATATTGGCTTAAGACAAAACTTTGAACCTTACAATGTATTTGTGGCTTTAATGAAAGCTTACACTTTTGCTTTTTTGATCAGCAGTGTTTCGGCATACTATGGATACAATGTAAGTGGTGGTGCTTTGGAAATAGGCAGATCAAGTACTACCTCGGTGGTGGTAAGTTGTATCCTCATTCTCATCTGCGATTACGCTTTGGCTGCCTTACTATTGTAGCCTGTTTAAATAGAAAACCATCAGCCGCCAGCCGTTTTAAACAAGTGATTATGCTTAGGCAAAATATAAGTTACTGGCATAAGAATTTATAACTTACAACTCAAATACTCCTGCAGAGGCTTCAATGATAGAAACTAAGAATTTAAAGAAAAGTTTTGCCGAAAAGACTATTCTTCACGATGTAAACCTGGTATTTGAAACAGGCAAATGCAACCTGATCATTGGAGCAAGCGGAAGTGGCAAAACTGTTTTGATGAAATGCCTGGTAGGACTTTTTGCTCCCGACCTTGGCCAAATTCTATACGACGGGCAAAGCCTTACCGAAATCTCCGTTGAAGAACGAAAGCAACTGCGTCAAAAAATTGGAATGCTGTTCCAGGGATCTGCTTTGTTTGACAGTATGACCGTGGAGCAAAATATCAGGTTCCCGCTCGATATGTTTACCAACCTGCGCCACCGCGAAAAGATAAAAAAGGTAAATGAAGTACTTGCAAGGGTAAATATGGAAGGGGCTAACAAAAAGTTTCCTGCTGAAATAAGTGGCGGTATGAAGAAAAGAGTGGGTATTGCTCGTTCTATTGTACTAAATCCTAAATACCTGTTTTGCGACGAACCAAATTCAGGACTTGATCCTCAAACTTCTTTGGTAATTGATAAGCTCATTCAAGACCTTACCCGCGAATACAATATCACAACCGTTATCAACACGCACGACATGAACAGTGTGATGGAGATAGGCGACAAGATCATTTACATGTATTACGGTCACAAGCAATGGGAAGGTTCAAACCAGGAGATCATTTATAGTAAAGATGAAAAGCTGAACGATTTCATTTTTGCATCTGACTTTTTGCAGGATGCCAAGCAGATGCGAATGATTGATGACAAAGACGGTAACAGCCGATAGTTCTTCCTTGCTGAACTCTTCCTTTTTGTAAAAGTTTCCTTCATTATTGATTAGAGCTACCAAGCGAGTAATAGCCTTATTTCCTTCTATGAGTTGTAATTTTTTCTCTTCTATAAGGGTTTTATCGTAAAAGGTTTACCTAACCTACACAAACTTCTTCCATTCCCTTATTTTTGCGGTCCCGATACATATCGGGATTAAACCATATCAATATATACTATGAGTGTATTAGTAAACAAAAACTCTAAAATAATTGTACAGGGTTTTACCGGAACGGAGGGTACTTTCCATGCAACACAAATGATAGAATACGGCACCAATGTAGTAGGTGGCGTTACTCCAGGCAAAGGTGGCAATACACATTTAGACCGTCCTATCTTCAATACTGTGGCTGAAGCTGTAAAGCAAACTGGCGCCGATGTAAGTATCATCTTTGTTCCACCGGCGTTTGCTGCTGATGCTATTATGGAATCATCTGATGCAGGTATAGCCCTTGTGGTATGTATAACAGAAGGAATACCTGTGCAGGATATGGTGAAAGTAAAGAACTACCTGAAAGGCAGGCAAACCCGCCTGATCGGGCCAAACTGTCCTGGTGTTATCACTGCCGACGAAGCAAAAGTTGGTATCATGCCTGGCTTTATCTTCAAACCAGGAAGAATTGGTATTGTTTCAAAATCGGGTACACTTACCTACGAAGCTGCTGACCAAACTGTAAAAGCAGGATTGGGTATAAGCACTGCAATTGGTATTGGTGGTGATCCTATCATTGGTACTACTACCAAAGAAGCAGTTGAACTATTGATGAATGATCCTGAAACTGATGGTATCATCATGATTGGTGAGATAGGTGGTGGTATGGAAGCAGAAGCTGCCAATTGGATAAAAGAAAATGGAACCAAACCTGTAGTTGGCTTTATTGCTGGCCAAACTGCGCCTCCAGGACGCAGAATGGGACACGCAGGTGCTATAATAGGTGGCGCTGACGATACAGCAGCTGCTAAAATGAAGATCATGCGCGAATGCGGAATTCATGTAGTAGATAGCCCGGCTGACATTGGTAAAACAATGGCACAGGCGCTAAACAAATAATCAATAAAAACCCGGCTAAAACGCCGGGTTTTTATTTACAGGTAATCAGCAACAAATTCTGCTTTAGCTAGACCTGTTCCACTCCTTCCTATGGTGTTTCCACAAACGATCCCTGTATCTTTTCTTCAGATAAAAATTAGATTAAAAAATACTCCTTAATAGGTATTTGCAGATGCAGGAAATAATTGGAGATTGCCGCTTCTAACGACATTGTACCAACATATTTAATGCTTTGATGCATGGGGGTTCTAGCTCATAGCCTAACAATGGCTGTGAGCTTTTTTTATTTCCTTTTCTTTACAATATGGATGTTGATTACATAATTGTTGGCCAGGGACTCTGTGGCACATGGCTTAGTTATTATCTGCAAAAAGCCGAAAAGAAAATACTAGTAATTGATGAGGATAAACCATCAACAGCTAGCAAGGTAGCAAGCGGCGTTATCAATCCTGTTACCGGAAGAAGAATAGTACGAACATGGCGAATTGAAGAATTGTTACCTTTTGCAGAAAGTGCTTATAAGGAACTAGGTGATTTCATAGAACATGATATTATTTCAACTACCCGCGTATTAGATTTTCATCCAACGCTGCAAATGCAGGAAGCTTTTGAAAAAAGATCTACGGAGGAACCTGGTTACTTGCATATAAATACAGAAACCGATCACTGGAAAAATATATTTCATTATCCTTATACCATTGGTGAAATCAGCCCCTGCCTGCTGGTAGACCTGAATACCATGCTACGTGAATGGCGTAAAAAGTTGGTTGAGAAAAATCAACTACTGGCAGATAATTTCTCTTTTAAAAAATTAACCACACATGAAGGCTTTGTTTCTTATGATAATATAAAAGCCAAAAAGATCTTCTTTTGTGAGGGTGCAGCAGGATTTAATAATCCATTTTTCTACCAGCTTCCATACTCACATATGAAGGGTGAGGCGCTTATTGTTTCCACTCCCGGTTTACCAACAAATTCTATTTATAAAAATGGATTTTCCATTGTGCCCTGGGAAAAAGAATTGTTTTGGGTAGGTTCAAGTTATGAGTGGAAATTTGAAGATCTCTTACCTACAAAAGAATTTAAAGAACGGTGTCAGTCGTTTTTACAGCGTTTTTTAAAAATACCTTTTTCCATAGTAGATCACATTGCTGCAGACAGGCCTGCTAATATGGAAAGACGGCCATTTGTTGGGCTTCATCCTGCCAATAATTGTATTGGAATTCTTAATGGAATGGGTACAAAAGGATGTTCACTAGCTCCATTTTTTGCCAAACAATTAGCGGATCATGTTATTTCTGGTACTCCCATTTATCCTGATGCAGATGTGAAAAGATTTGAAAAGGTTTTACAAAAGAAATTGGATAAATAATTCGGCTTTTCCTCCCATTTATGAATTCGGGAACAAGAAAATATTGGGCAAATAATAGATGGCAAAATTTTTTCAGATAATTGGGTAGAAGTACCACTCGGAGTTCCTGGAACTTGAATTTACATGGATTGGGGGGTTACAATCCTTAGAGTACGCCAGGAATGATGATCAGCGGTACTTCTAATTAATTCGGCAAAAAAGAACCCGGCTTGTGGCCGGGTTCTTTTATTATCCAGTAATCTCTTTTTTAGAAATCAAATCCAAGAGCAAGATATAAAATAGGCTTTGTGCCAAAGAAGGTATTCATTGGCCATCCTGCATCTACTTTTAAGAAATAGCCCAATAAAGTGCTACGTGCCCCAAAACCATACCCACCTGCAAATGGTCCTACTCCACCCGCTCTTACACGTAAAGAAACAGGATTATTAGGATCGTTGGTGGTATAAGTAACGCCAGGGCGTTGAATGCTGTTGTACTTGCCATTCCATGCGGTTCCAAAGTCTACGAACTGCACCAACTGGAAGTTGCGAAGGAAGGCATTGTTAACCGGCCTGTTGAAGAAGGTTGAGAAAACCGGCAACCTCAATTCACTGTTAATTACAAAGGCGTTGTTACCATTTGCAACATTCTGGTTATACCCGCGCATATTAACTGCCAACGTTTGGAAAGCATAACGCTGATCCTGCGCCGGCCTGTTTGCATCGTTGAACTTAGGACTGATCCAACCATCTGCACCACCCAGGAAGTAGATCATTTTCTGGTTACCCCAGCTAAAGTCTGCTGCGGCCCTTACAGCCCATATAAAGTTGCGATAGATAGGATAGTAATGTCTTGCATCAAAGCCAAAGTTGTAAGTATACTTTCCTTTGAACACCGTATCTCTTACCGGCATATTCACATCCATGAACACCTTGTAGCGCAAGCCATTCCAGATGTTTTGCGTTGGGTTAATGGTGTTATCATGCACATATTCAAGTCGGCCAATAGCATATTGCGTAAGCTGGTCCGGGTAATACAAACCAACCGGGTCAGGAAAACCTGCCAGGTTATTGAACGATTTGATGATCGTTCTATCGCGGCGGTAACCTATATTAGCTCTCAGGCTTTTCACCTCGTTGAAAGGATAGCTTCCCTGGAACTGGTAAAGACTGGTGTTGAGTTGGGTATTGTAAATACCATTGAAACCACCACCGGCTATCTGCGCATAAAAATTACGGTTGCTGGTCTTGTAGTAAAGCAAGCCCCAATCGAAGCGCCTGCGGAAATTCTGGAAACCGATCAGGTAATCATTATCTCTCAGGTTCGTTCCCAGCCTGAAGCCACCATAGAACTTAATGTCTTCCATTACATCTGCTACCTGTGCACGGAATGTAAAATTGATGTTGGATCCATTTCCTAACTGTATGGGACCAGAACCACCGGCATACGGCTGGTAGCGGTTGATGAGAACGTTGTTTGAAACACCGCTAACCACATGCTCCGTGTTAAACTTCAATTTGTAATTGTACAGCCTTGAACGCTGAAGTACATTTTCAGAAGGTAAAGCAGACCCTACACCACCCTGCGGTGCGGTTGGGTTAGTTGTTCTTGGATTATCATCATCGAATTCGGTAGCAAAACCTTCGTTGCGCCTACGAATAGTGTCCTGACGCGGAGCGATGGTGGTCATACCTTCCTGCGCCCTTCGCTCTGCCATCTCCTTCCGCCTGAATTCGGTTGGTCGTGCATTGATATTCCTGTTTCGAAGGGCTAATGAGTCAACCCTTAGTTTATACAAAAACTTATAATCACCCTGTCTTGTCACCTCGCTCACCTGTCCGCGGTCGCCGGCAATACGTGTTTCAAGCAGGCTGCTTTGGTAATTGGTGATTGGGAATGTATAAGTAGAGTCTTTTGTTATCTGGAACATACTGATGCTATCAGGCTCTTGCTTTTGCCATGCTACCAGTGTAGAATCAAGTTCTTTATCAGAAGGATTTCTTAGTATTTCATCACCTATGTAAAACAGCGTATCCAAACCTTCGCGCTGGGTAGTGAAGAAACCTGCCCAACGATTAGCGATACCATTCTCATCCGTTACAAAGGTGAAGTGGTTCACATTGTACTGCATTGGCGAACTTGCATTGCCAAACTTCATATCAGTAAGCTGTGTTACCTGCTTTTTGGTAAAATAATCAAGCATGAAAATGTTGAACTTATTCTTACTTGGCAAAGCAGTATCAGCAGTTGGAGCTTCAGGTGAAGGACGGTTGCTGGAGAATACTATACCTGTCTTGTTAGGAAATGACACAAAAGAAGGATTCAGATCGTCCCAAACATCATTGGTAAGTTGCTCCAGTTTGTTCTGCTCTATCTTATAAACATAGATATCAGTATGTCCATTCTTCACGGCACTTAGCAAAAGCGTGTTCTGGTCAAGCATGAACTGTACATCCAGCACCTGGTCCAGTCCTTCTATCTCCTGTTTGTCTCTCTTATAACGAGCTACAACATCATACACAAACATTTTGATCTTACCATCTTCCCAATAGATAACGGCTACACGAGTGCCTTTACCATCCCAGGCCATCAGCGGATAGTTAGGGTTTATCTCATTTCTAAAAGAACGAACGCCGTATTTCAAAAGCGTCTTGGAAAGCTCAAAGTTTTCGTAGTAGCCAACAGAATAAATTCCCTTTTTAAACTGACCCACTACGTAAGAAACGTTACGCGGGTTAGGGTTAGCCTGGAAACGAAAGAAGTCTTTGCGTGGAGTGATTTCTTCCGTTACTGATACTGTACCTTTTGGAACGTTGCGGCGCTGGCGGATATCCTTGTAATATTTGTCCTCCTGGAAACTCATAAAGTCTGATAAAACTTCTTTGAACTTCTTTTTCGTGATACGCTGCGAAGCACCATTCAGGTTTTTGTAGATACGCGCCAGGTAAAGGAAATAAGGAACGTTTTCCTTTTTGTATACTTCAGCTATGTAATACCAAAAAGCATGTCCAGCCAGCATTGGCTGCTCAAAAGCAAACTGGTAAAAGTTGCGATAGTTACCACTCAATATGGCACTCTTTAGGTCATCATCTTTTTCTGTGTTCCATGGCTCTGCTATATAACTTACATAACCATCAGTGAGCCAAACCGGAAGATCGAGCAAGGCCTGGTTGCTGGCAAATTCACCAATATCATCACCAAAAAGTTGGTTATCGAGCAGTACGCGTGCTATGCCCTGGCGAATCTGCCGGCGAAGATTAGCATGGTTACCATCAAAATAAACAACCATCTTATTATTCACCAATTTGGTAAGTCCGCCTGGGTTCATGATCTCGGTATTCAGACCAATATTGCTGCTTTTATAGTCGTTGTAATTGTTGTAGACAACGATGTTTACCCTACGTTGCAGGCCGTACTCGATGCTGTTTTCGATGTTGGTTAACTCTTCTTCGGCTACTTGTGCTACAAATTTTCCAAGCTCAAGCCCGCCTTGATTGAAGTAAGAATTGAAGTTGGGAGACTGGTAAAATTTCCAATTGAATTTTTTATGTTGAACCCTATTTTTTCCATACTCTACTGCATTTACCTGGGCTAAGATTGTAGTACTAGTAATAGATAAAAGGAGAAAAATCAACAACCTGTTGCTGATACTATTAAATTGCATATCCTTTCTTTAAGAGGTTTTAAAATTAGCATAAAACATTTGTAATAGAGCCGTTAAAGATACGCTAATGCTGACCGTACATTTTTTCACTTTTAGTCCAGTCCAGGAAAACACTTACGTGGTTTTCAATGATAATAAAGAAGCGATCATATTCGATCCGGGATGTTATTTTCCTGAGGAGAGAAAACAGCTTGCTACTTACATAGAACAACACGATTTACGTATTGTTCAACTTATTAATACCCATTGTCACCTCGATCATATTTTCGGAAACAAGTGGGTGGCTGAAAATTATGGCCTGGAACTGTTCATTCACCCCGACGAAGAAGTTGTAATGCAACATGGGCCGCAGTATGGACAGATGTGGGGTTTGCCTTTCGATAATTATGAAGGACAGCTTCATTTTTTACATGAAGGACAAACAGTAACACTTGGTGAAGATGAGTTACGCATCATCCTGGCGCCTGGTCATTCGCCTGGCAGCCTCTGCTTTTATAATGAAAAGCAAAAGTTTTTAATTGGAGGCGATGTACTGTTCCGCGATAGCATAGGGCGAACAGATTTACCCGGTGGTGATCACCAGACATTGCTACAAAGCATCCGCGAAAAGCTATTTGTTTTACCCGATGATGTGGTTGTGTACCCTGGTCATGGACCATCCACAACTATTGGTTACGAAAAACAGCACAACCCTTTTTTGTAGGCTAGCCCATCCTTTTCAACTATAAGACATGTCCTAATAAAAAGTGATTTCACCGACCATCTTGTTTTTACATCTCTAGTAATACCAATACTGGAAAAAGTCAAAGATATTTGAGTGCGGCGTATGCAGTCTATAATGCTGTGTTTGCTATCTTAAAGCATCATTATGAAAAGATCAGTCACCACTTTTATATTCCTCTTTTTTATTTCAACTTTTTTACGTGCACAGTCAGTAGACTCTATGATGCAGGTATATGCCGACCAGTACCCGTATCAAAAAGTGCATGTTCAGTTTGATAAATCTGTTTACCGGGCAGGCGAAACCGTTTGGTTTAAAGCCTACCTGTTCGAAGGATATAGCCGTGCAATTATTGGTCATAATTTTTATGCAGAATGGATAGATGCCGATGGCAATGTAAAAGAGCGTAAAGTTTATCCCATTGTAGATGCTACTGCAGCGGGCTCTTTTGATATTCCTGAAAATGCACCGGCAAGCGTTGCTACTATCCGTGCTTATACCAGCTGGATGCTGAATTTCGATACAGCTTTCCTGTACAAAAAACATTTAACAATCCTGAGCCAAACAGGTGTAGCACCACGCACCACTACTGCCGATACAGCCCGTACTTCTATTCATTTTTTCCCTGAGGGTGGAAACCTGGTGGAAGGTGTTTCATCAGTTGTAGCTTTCAAAGCAAACAATAGCAAAGGCTTGCCTGTAGCTGCCAGCGGAACGATCAGGGACAGCAAAGGGAATACAGTTGTCAGCTTCCGATCGGAGCATCATGGTATGGGTAAGTTCACTTTTACACCAGCAGCAAACGAAACTTATACTGTAAGCTGGACCGATCATAGGGATAATCAACAGCAAGCTGTACTGCCCAAAGCTCTTTCGGAAGGTATAGTGATGACCACTGAATTGATCAAAGACAGGCTGGTGTTTAAGATCACCCGGTCAGATAATGTGAATGATGATCTTAAGACATTGCATGTAATCGCACAACTGGCACAGTCTCCTATTTATAAGTCACGTATAAATCTTGAATCCGGTTTTACAACCAGCGGAGCCATACCAATTGGTAAGTTACCATCGGGCGTTTTACAACTAACACTTTTTTCTGCTAACTGGCAGCCAATTGCTGAAAGAATAGTACTGGTGAACAACAATCATCACTTGTTTGATGCGACTGTATCTACACCAACACTTAACACAGCTAAAAGAGCAAAGAACGTAGTAGAAATAGAAGTACCAGATACGTTGCTCACCAATATGTCTATTGCCATTACCGATGCAGCTATTGGCAATACTCCACATGAAGACAACATAGTATCGCGGTTATTATTAACTGGCGATGTGAAAGGATATATACATGAACCCGGTTATTATTTTTCCACTAATTCAGACACTGTAAAACAACACCTGGACCTGGTAATGCTTACGCATGGATGGAGAAGGTACAAATGGGATGACCTGGTTAAAAACAAAACGCCCAAGCTGAAGTACCAGCCGGACACTGCGCTTACCCTTCAGGCTAAAGTTTTTGGTTTGGGAAATGATACCCGCATTCCTGATACGGAGCAATTAGTAGCCATTGTTGTAGGTAAAGACTCTTCTACGCAGGTGCTCATGCTACCAAAAACTTCAACCAACCAATTTTCCATGCCGCTGGTCTTTTTCGATACGGTAAAAGTGTTTTACCAGTTTCAGCAAAACAGGAAGCTTGAAAAAACGGCCAGCATACTTGTAGAAAACAACTTTTTGAGGAGACCTTTTAAAGCCAATACTGCAAGTCTTCCCTACATAGTGCCCCCACTTGAGGTTACCAATCGTACACGTCAACTGGCTACACAGTTGCTAAGGCATGGCACCGACTTTAACGTAAAAGGAAACATACTTGCACCAGTTATTGTAACCACACGAACTAAGACTCGTATCGAGCAAATGGATGAGCGATATACATTCGGCATGTTTAAAGGAGCAGATGGCCAGGCTTTCGACATGACTGACCCGATGAATGCTTCTGCTTTCAACATCTTCGCTTTCCTACAGGGTCGAGTTGCCGGTATACAGATACAAGATCCATTCAACAATCCTTCGGTTACATGGAGGCGAGAGCCGGTTGCTCTCTTTCTTGACCAGATGCCCGTGGATGCGCAAACGCTTGCCACCATCAATGTTAATGATGTAGCCTATATCAAGACCTTCCGTCCTCCGTTCTTTGGTGCATTCGGCGGCGGCTCGGGTGGTGCAATAGCCGTTTATACAAAACGCGGAAACGACCGACCTATGGAACTTGGCGCAGGTCTTTCAAGAGCAAAAGTTGCGGGCTATTCTGAATTAAAAGAATTCTACTCACCCGATTATAGCAAGCGTAATTCTGAAAAGGATGTAGTAGCAGATTACCGCACTACGCTATACTGGCATCCGTACATCTTTACTGATGGCAGCAACAATACCGTGAGGGTAGAGTTTTTCAACAACGACATTTCTACTTCATTCAGAATAGTACTGGAAGGCGTAAATGAAGTGGGTAAAATGACCCGCGTAGAGAAGATCGTACAACAATAGTTGTTGGTGTATGTTTGGTATGTTTGCCTGCACCAAATACCACTTGCATGTCCACCATACTTATAACCGGCGGTAGCGGCCTCATCGGGTCGGCACTTACACAGATGCTTACCAAAAGAGGGCATACTGTTATCATCCTGTCGCGAAGTGAAAAGCAAAGCACAGACGCCAAAATAAAGTACGCAGTATGGGATGTGGAACAACAGACCATAGATGCCGATGCCATTGCTCAGGCTGACTTTATAGTTCATTTAGCAGGTGCAAGTGTGGCAGGAAAAAGATGGACTGAAGCACGAAAGCAGGAAATACTGACGAGCAGAACCGAAAGCAGCAAACTGATTTTAAAAGCACTGAAAGAGATGCCAAATAAAGTGCAGGCTGTTGTGAGTGCATCCGCCATTGGCTGGTATGGTGATGATAAAAAGCTTCGCAAAGGTGTGAAGGCTTTCACAGAGGATATGCCGGCAGATGATGCTTATTTAGGTGCTACCTGTAGCGCATGGGAAGCCAGCATTCAACCAGTAGAACAGCTGGGAAAGCGATTGGTACTGCTACGGATCGGTATCGTACTTAGCAAAGAAGGTGGCGCTTTGCCAGAGTTCAGTAAGCCGGTAAAAATGGGTATTGCCGGATTTTTAGGAGGTGGCAAACAAGCCATCAGCTGGATCCATATTGATGACCTGTGCAGGATATTCCTTCATGCTATAGAAAAGCCGGAGATGAAAGGTGTTTACAATGCTGTATCGCCTGAACCGGTTACCAATAAAGAACTGACACTCGAAATAGCGAACAGGATGCGCGGCCGCTTCTTTGTCTCTATGCATGTACCTGCTTTTGTTATAAAAGCTATGCTTGGCGGCATGAGTATAGAAGTACTTAAGAGCACAACTGTAAGCTCAGAAAAAGTACTATCTACAGGTTTCCAATTTGTTTATCCTAGTATCGATACTGCCCTCACACACCTACTGGCTTAGCTGCTACAGGTCGTCGGTTGTAAACTTGCGTATGCTAAAGAAATAGTACAAGCATAGGTAAACTGCCGACATAGCAAGAAGCGCAGGAACATTGTACGACGCAAGAAACTGCCTGATAAAACCAATAGGAATTGGTATGAGATTATCTACCGATTCCAATGGTAGATACCTGCCTATATTGTCTGCATACCTGTTAAGTAAACCAGCAATTACATTTTCGAGGAAAGTGGTGTAAAGAAAAAATACGCCGATGGCAATACCTGAACGTTTAAACAAAAGGCTGAAAAGCAAGGCAGCAGAAGTATAGCTTAATACCTGCAGGAAGAAATATCCGATGTAGCTGACACCGGTAAAGGTGAATGGTTTATCGCCTATAAAAAGTCCAAACAATAAGGCTGTTATAAATACTGCAATGGTAGATACCAATGCGACTATAACGGCTGTCAGGATTTTCACCACGATAAACTGCATCCTGCTCCAACCATCGATAATGTTTTGCCTATGCGTTTTAAAACTAAACTCGTTGGTAACTGAAATGATCATAAGCAAGCCCGGCAGAAACATCAGCCAGCTGCTTAACCACGATACCGTATGCCATACTTCGGGAAATTGAAAAGGTTGCCCAAACAGCGCATCGGCCATGTTGTTCTTTTGAGGCCTGCTGCTATTGATTAGATAGCCCATATAGCTTGCGCTATAAATACTTAAAAGGTAAAGTACAGACAGCACCCAGAAAGTGCGGTAGTTCTTCACCTTCATCCATTCTATTTTTAGTAAGTGAAACATGAAAATGTAGGGAATTATGTTTTTAGAAATTGTAATGAGGAATGATGACTTGGGTTATAGACCTGCGGCAGGTATCTACTTTAGTTCGCACTGCGTTGTCCCACTCCTTCATTCGTTAGTTCAAGGAATTTTGTTTCCAGGCTTTTCTTCTTCAATTGAAGATGATTTAGCGTAATGCCTTTTTCAAAACAATACCTGTTGATACCTTCTAAATCGGCAGTGCCTGTAGGATAAAGAACCTGCACGCATTCATCTTGTTTTTTGATAGAGGAATAAGCAGGAAGTTCTGCAACCACGCTTTGTAGTATATCTAAATTATTGGCGCCTAGTTCTACAATATCCTCGTTCACCAACACCTCGTTCACTGCACCTGCTGTTAATAGTTTACCTCGTTTAAGAATAGCAACATGTGTACATACTTTCTCCACTTCATCAAGCAGGTGACTGGCCATAATGATGGTTTTTCCTTCAGCTGCTAACCGCTTTATCAGTTCACGGATCTCTGCAATACCCACAGGATCCAATCCATTTGTAGGCTCATCCAGTACCAGCACATCAGGATTGCCCAGCATGGCAGAAGCTATAGCAAGCCTCTGTTTCATACCAAGCGAGTAAGTGCTGAATTTGCTTTTCTTGCGCTCATGCAGGTTTACTTTTTCCAGCACACGATCTATGTCGTCCTTGCCTTTCCCTTTTATTTCAGCTGCAATTTTCAAATTTCTTTCACCGGAGAGATAGTGGTAAAAGTTGGGCGTTTCCAGCAGCGTACCAATGTTTTTGCGAAGCGCAGCAGAAGCAGGTTGACCAAAAAATTCAAATGTTCCTGAAGTTGCTTTTAGTATATCCATCACTATTCCTAACATGGTGGTCTTACCACTTCCATTAGGACCAAGAATGCCAAATACACTACCTGTAGGAACACGGAAAGACACGTTATCCAGCGCCTGGATACGGCCATAGAATTTAGTTATGTTTTTTATTTCTAAAACAACAGACACAGTTAGTTAGGTTTTGTACAGGTAAAGTAGAAGTTATGAATGGATAAACAAAAACTATTTATACAAAAGCTGTTGTACCCTTACGAGCGCAACTATTAAACAACAGTTTTACGTAATACCGTTTAATAATAGCGGAGTGTTCAAAAACAAAACAACCTCATGAAATTCATGAGGCTGTAGATTGATCTTCTAATTTCTTAATGGCTTTCCGCTTTTCAGTACACTCTGGATTCGCTCAAGCGTTTTCCTTTCACCACACAGACTTAGAAATGCTTCACGCTCCAGGTCAAGCAGGTATTGCTCTGAAACCATAGTTGGTTCACTTAAGTCGCCACCGCACATTACATAAGCTAGTTTACGTGCTACCAGCGCATCGTGATCGGTAGCATAATTAGCGCGCCACATACCATTGATGCCAGCATACAAAGCACCCAGTGCTGACTGACCAAGCACCTTTATATCCTTGCGCTGTTCAGGTGTTATATAACCCTGGTCCGCAATTTCTACAACTGATTTTTTTGCTTCTGCTATTCTTCTCCCTTGGTTCATTACCACTTCATCCTGTCCTTTACGCAATATGCCTAATTCATAACCTTCAAAAGCACTGGTAGCAACCTTGGCAGTAGCAATATTGAAGAACCTATTCTTCAGTGTTATGGTTTCTGGTTCGTCCGGGTGCATATCGTCGGCAGCGCGCAGTACAAATTCTTTTGTACCACCGCCACCCGGTATCAATCCTACACCTAGCTCTACAAGGCCTATATAAGTTTCAGCGGCGGCACATATTCTGTCAGCATGCAGGTTCATTTCGCAGCCACCACCTAGTGTTAATCCATGCGGTGCAATCACTACAGGCACCGATGAATAGCGCACACGCATCATGCTATTTTGAAACATCCTGATAGCAAAATCCAGTTCTTCGTATTCCTGTTCTATCGCGTACATGAAGATCATTCCTACATTGGCGCCTGCACTAAAGTTTGCTCCGTCATTGGCTATCACCAGGCCTCTTGCCTTTTCTTCTGATAAACCAATAGCTTTATTCAATCCTTCCAGAACCTCACTGCCAATGCTATTCATTTTTGTACGCCACTCCAGTGCAAATACATCATCGCCTATGTCATAAACAGTACAAGCACTGTTCTTCCAAACTGTTTTGTCGCTGTGGTTATTCAGAATAATAAAGCTTTCGCCGCCCGGCAGCGGCTTGTAAGATTTCGTACTAATATCATAGTACAAGCGTTTACCTGCTTCTACTTTATAGAAAGATGTAGCTCCATTATCCAGCATTTCTTTTACCCATGGCGCATTGGTAAAACCTGCTGCTTCCATGGCTTGCGCAGTCCTGGCAACACCTAGCAAATCCCATGTTTCAAATGCTCCTATCTCCCATCCAAAACCTGCTTTCATAGCGTCATCAAGACGATAAACTTCATCACTTATTTCAGGAATGCGATGAGATATGTAGCTGAATAGATTGAAGTGAAACTGGCGGTAAAATTCACCTGCCCTGTCTGCTGCATTGTGCAACATCTTTATACGTGACGGCAGGTCTTCTACTGGTTTAGCAGCTTCTATACTCGCAAACTTTGGCTTATTGCGCGGACCATATTCCATGGTGTTAAGGTCAAGCGTTAGTATCTCTTTTTCACCTCCACTACCTTTTGTTTTCTTGAAGAAACCCTGGCCTGTTTTGTCACCAAGCCAGTTGTTGTCTACCATCTTTTGCAACCACTGCGGTATGTTGAATTTATCGCGTGCTTCATCACCAGGACAATTATCTGCTACACCTTTAGCCACTTTTACCAGCGTGTCTATTCCTACTACATCAGCAGTTCTGAATGTAGCAGATTTAGGTCGGCCAATAACAGGACCTGTAAGTGCATCCACTTCATCAATGGTCAGCTTCATCTTATCTACTAGGTCAAAGATGGCCATGATGCTGAATACACCCACTCTATTTGCAATGAACGCCGGTGTGTCTTTAGCCAGTACAGTTGTCTTTCCAAGCATCAGGTCACCGTAGTGCATCAGGAAATCTACAACGGCAGGATCTGTATAAGGGGTAGGAATGATCTCGAGCAGGCGCAGGTAACGCGGCGGGTTAAAAAAGTGTGTACCGCAGAAATGCTTTTTAAAGTCATCACTTCTGCCCTCAGTCATCATATGAATAGGAATACCCGATGTGTTGCTGGTGATCAAGGTTCCAGGATTGCGGTACTGCTCTACCTGGTCAATAACTTTTTGCTTTATATCAAGGCGCTCTACCACCACTTCTATTATCCAGTCGCAGGTGGCAATGTCCTTCATATTATCAGAAAAGTTGCCTGTGGTAATTCGCTTCACCACATCCTGTGTATATACAGGTGATGGATTACTTTTTACAGCAGCTGTAAGTGCATCATTTACTATCCTATTCTTAACTGCCGGGTGATCCAGTGACAAACCTTTTTGCTGCTCCTGTTCATTAAGCGATGCGGGTGCTATATCCAGCAACAACACCTGCAGTCCTACGCCGGCAAAATGTGCCGCTATCCTGCTTCCCATTACTCCACTTCCCAATACTGCTACTTTCCTGATCGTTCTTTTCATTCTTTTGGCTTTTTAAAATAATGAAGAAGGTTGCCTGCCGCACATCGTCCTTTTGTCCTTCTAATCCGAAATTAGTTAGTTAAACAACTAATTGTGAAATTAAAATATTTTACTTCAAGCTGCTAATAAAAATTCAAGATGAATTTTGTGTTAAGTGGAGTTTAATTACTTGCGCATCCGCTTATAGCTAACAAACCTAAAATCGGCTGTTTCTATATAAACAGCCTTGGTTCCTGGTAAGGTTTCAAAATATTCAACTGCCTTCTCATAGTTGTCCACCACCTTATAATAACGCTTACTGTAGTAAACAAGATTAGCAGAAAGTTCAGGCACATTGGTAAAAACATATTCATCACTTGTTTCTACATTTTTGATTGCTTCACCAAGATCTTTAAAGTAACTATATGGTTGCCCGTTCGCAGCATATGCTCCCGGCCTGTTGAAGTAATAGTACAATGCAATACTTCCTATAAGAACTAGCATTAATATAGCTGCCTGCCACTGCTTCCTCTTTACCTGAAGAATAGCCATTGCACCCACAATCGCTATAAGAAAAGCTGATTTAGTAACAGCATAATCGTGCACAGAAGTAAAGCCCCAAAACAATAGGTGATGCGCAAGACAAATAGCGGCAGCAATTAATAAAAAATACTTGAGCGTCTTATTCTTCTCAACAAATTGTTTTGCCTCCTTCCGCAGAAAGAAAAGAGGTAACAACATTAGCAAAAAACCGTAGCTTATGACATACCAACTCAGTATACCTGCATTAGCCGCCAGACCGCCTCGTTCGGATGTACCTGCTACGCCTCTTTGCACATAGCGATCCAGCATAGCTTTCATATAGTTCTCAAAGCCCATAAATGAGCTGAACTGTATTATTATGATAATTAAACCTGCAACAACTGATAAAGCGATCACCATTGCTACAGTTAATGATCGTGCTTGCTTATACTTAATGAACTTTACGACTTCTGCAATGAAAAGAGAAAGTGCAACAAAGCACATGAGCCAATCGCACTGAATGCCTGCGATGATAAAAATAGCAAGTAAAAGCAGTCGCCACCAGTTCCAGTTACTTTGATAGTTGCTGCGCATATAAAGAAGCACAGCACCAAATACAAAAGGAAGTACAGCTATTTCATGAACATAGCCATTGCCATGAAACCACAATGGTCCGGGAGCAAAAACATAAAAAGCAGTAGTAAAAAAGGCTGCTACATGTTTTTTAGGATGTACACTAAACAATAGCAAGGCCAGGTAATACACCAGCACCGTTGTAATGAAGTGCAACAGCAGGTTGAACACCTGCAAAGACAGAGGCGATGGAGCAACACCAAGCACCTTAAAGAAGTAATACGGCATCGAATACCACAGCGTTCCAAACGAGGTATTGATGATATAACCTTTAGCCAGGTTGGCCGTGTCATTCAGGTCATCACCAGGATAGTGATAAGCATTAGCAGGAAGATAACCATATGCAGCGGGACCATCCAAATTCCACGTTTCTGCATTTATGAGTACCAATGCAGCATTGGCCTCATGATGCTTACTAAGTGGGCGGTCGAGGTTGGGTAACCGCACCGCCACACTTACCAAGAATAAGAATATAAGAATTAGAACAGGCTGCCTGTAAAGTATTGCCTGCAGTTTACGATACGTTGCTGCCAGCATCAATGCCAGTTTCAGGGTTGATGAAGTGCAGTTTACCCGCCTTATCTTCTGCCATCAATATCATACCCTGGCTTTCGATTCCACGCATTTTCCTGGGAGCTAAATTCACCACTACGGTTACTTGTTTACCTACAATCTCTTCAGGAGAAAAATGTAAAGCAATACCAGAAACAATGGTTCGTGTTTCAAAACCAAGATTCACCTGCAGCTTCAATAGCTTGTCAGCTTTCTGTACTTTTTCAGCGCTTACTATTGTTCCCACCTTCAGGTCAATTTTAGCAAAATCATCAAAAACGATCTCTGGCTTTACAGGATTTGCTGGTTGCTCTGCTACAGGTGCGGCTGCGTCACCAGCAGGAGTTTCGTTGGTATTTGGTGCTGTATTAGTCACTTGTCCTTCTTGCATCTTGCTACTTTTTTCTTTTAGTTTTTCCAGTTGTTTGTTTATTTCTTCATCCTCTATTTTCCTAAACAACAACTGCGGTTCGCGTAATGAATATCCTACGCTCAGCAGTTTGGCTTTACCTGCATTTTCCCAATCGAGCATTTTATCCACCACCTTCATCATGTAGCACAACTTGCGTGCAGTAGCAGGTAAAAAGGGACTTGCAATGATTGCCAGGTTAGCACACAGCTGAAGACATATGTGCATGCAGTTGTCGATCTTCTTTTGTTCATCCGGTGTTTCAGCAAGTTTCTTTACCAACTGCCATGGCTCTTTCCGTTGCAGGTATTGGTTACCCTTGCGAGCCAGTTCTATCACTTCGAATTGCGCATCCCTGAACTTATAAAGCTCCAGCAGTTCCTGCACTTTAGTAGCAGCCCTTTGAAATTCTGCCAGCATGGTTTCATCAGCTACATCCATTGCACTTGCATGCAAAGGCGGCACTTTTCCATTGCAGAGCTTATGCATCAGTACAAAGCTGCGGTTCACGAAGTTTCCGAAAATGCTTACCAGCTCATTGTTGTTCGCATCCTGGAAACCTTTCCAGGTAAACTCGCTGTCTTTCGTTTCAGGCGAGATAGTGGTTAGATAATAACGCAGCACATCAGCCATGCTCTCACCTCCATTTTCTTGCTTTATCCAGTCGTTTATATATTCTTCCATCTCTATGCTCCAACCACGGCTGGTGCTCATTTTATCACCTTCCAGGTTCATGAACTCGTTGGCAGGCACATTAGCAGGCAATACATTTCCATGCAGCTTAAGCATAGTTGGGAATATGATGCAATGGAAAACAATATTATCCTTACCTATGAAGTGCACCAGCTTAGTATCGGCATCATGCCAGTAAGGCTTCCAGTCCTTATCATTATCCTTTGCCCACTGGCGCGTAGCACTGATGTATCCAATAGGCGCATCAAACCATACATACAGCACTTTTCCATCAGCTTCCTGCAGCGGCACACGCACACCCCAATCAAGATCGCGGGTTACGGCACGTGGCTGCAAACCTGCATCTATCCAGCTTTTGCACTGTCCAAGCACATTAGCCTTCCAATCACCTGCATGATCTTTTAGTATCCATTCACGTAAAAAATCTTCATGTTTATTAAGTGGAAGAAACCAGTGCTTTGTCAATCGTTTAACAGGAGCATTTCCACTAAGTGTACTGCGCGGGTTGATCAATTGATCAGGGCTTAGCGATGTACCACATTTTTCGCACTGGTCACCAAAGGCATTGTCGTAGCTGCAGACAGGACAAGTACCAGCTATGTAACGATCCGCAAGAAAGGTATTGGCTTGTTCATCAAAAAATTGTTCTGTCTCCTTTACTTCCAGTTCACCCTTTTGGTGCAGGTCGGTAAAAAATTCCTGCGCCGTTTCGTGGTGCAATGGATCAGAAGTGCGATGATAAATATCAAATTCAACCTGCAGGTCTTTGAAGTTTTGCTTTAGTACCTCGTGGTATTTATCTACTATGGCTGCAGGCGTGGTGCCTTCTTTCATAGCCTGGATTGTAATGGCTGCACCATGTTCATCACTGCCACAAACAAATACTACATCACGCTTTTGTGCACGCAGGTAACGCACATAAATATCTGCAGGAATATAGGCTCCAGCCAGGTGACCAATGTGCTTTAAACCATTGGCATAAGGCAGCGCCGATGTTATAAGGTATCTTTTAGGTAAAGTCATTCTGAATTAGCTTTTGTTCTTTTAGCCAGCAATGCCGGCATCAATCATCATTATATTTGCCACTGACGTTTAAAAATTTAACCTCAAGTGGCATAGCGGCAAAAATACTGATTGCCCCTCACAAGCCTCAGCAGAAGTTGCACAATATCATTTTCCATAGGAAACGGATTGTATGATTTACCCAATTATGCGATTGCATGAGCTAAATCAATGTTTTGGATGCTGTAAAATCACCCATTAATGTTATAACAGAACATATTAAAGTTTCTACTTTTACTCTACCAAAAACAACCTGCTTATCATGGATCGCAAGGCATTTTTTAAAACGTTTTTACCTGCTGGGGTAGCTGCCATGATGTTCAAACATGCACTTGCAAATCCATCTAACGGGACATCTAAAGTAGCTGATCACATACCTTCTTTCCTTAAAGCTGGAGATGCCGTTGCTATTACCTGCCCTGCCGGTCATATGGATGCAGAAAAGATACTTCCATGCACACGCCTGCTGCAAAAGTGGGGACTGAAGGTGGTGTATGGTAAAACAGTAGGAAAAAAGTGGCATCGCTTTGGCGGCACCGATCACGAAAGAATGGAAGATTTCCAGTCGTTGCTGGATAATCCATCAATCAAAGCCATCATCTTCGGCAAAGGAGGCTATGGCACCATGCGTATTATCGACCAGCTAAACTGGGAGAAATTTAAACAGCATCCTAAGTGGCTGGTGGGCTATAGCGATCTTACAGTAGTACACCTGCATGTACACAACAACCTGCGCATACCAACCATACATGGCAATATGGGTAACGGCATTGCTAATGACGATGCTTCAACAGCCAGTTTGTACCAGGCGCTATTTGGTTTCAAAACAGAATACACGGTAAAGAGTGTTCCACTAAATCGCACAGGCGAGGCAAGAGGACAGCTGGTAGGTGGAAACCTCACAATGCTACATGCATGCCTGTCGAGCAAGAGCGATGTGGACACACGAGGTAAAATACTTTTTATAGAGGATGTAAGTGAGTATAAGTACACCATCGACCGCATGCTCATGAGCCTGAAGCGCAGTGGCAAGCTGGATCATCTTGCAGGGCTGGTAGTAGGACAATTCTCAGCCATGAAACAAGATGCTGAAGAGAACTTTACAATGGGGCTGGAGGATATCATCATGGATAAAGTAAAAGAATATGGCTACCCTGTTTGCTTTAATTTTCCTGCTGGACATATAGCTGGTAACCGTGCATTGAAATTGGGCGTTCCATACGATCTGCTGGTCGGTCGCGAATGGGTGATACTGAACGAAGCACCGCCTGAATTATTACCTCCTCAATAAGCTTTTCCACCTTTCTGCAAATACTCTCTACATTAGCCTAATATGGTCAACTGCAACAAACGGGTAGCTAAGTAAATTCTTTCTGTATTATTGCCACATGGCTATCATTCCTCCTTACTTACGCAAAGGCGATACTATTGGCATTTTATGTCCTGCAGGTTATATGCCGCTTGAAAAAGCAGCTACCTGTATAGAAGTTTTGCAGCAGTGGGGTTATAAAGTAAAGGTGGGAAAAACAGTGGGACAGCAGCATCATTATTTTGCCGGAACAGATGAAGAACGGCTAGCTGAACTGCAGCAGATGCTGGATGATACCAATATTAAGGCTATTCTTTGTGCCCGTGGTGGCTATGGCATCAGCAGGATAATAGATGCCCTCGATCTGAAAAAATTTAAAAAGCATCCGAAGTGGATCATTGGCTTTAGTGATGTCACCTTGCTCCATACACATATCTTAAAGAAAACAGGAATAGCTACACTTCACGCACCTATGGCTGCAGCGTTCAATGATGGTGCGCATGAGCAAGCTTATGTACAGTCGCTAAAAAAGGCGCTTACAGGTAAGAAAGGAAATTATACTTGTCCAACCCACCATTATAATAACAAGGGAACTGCTATAGCTCCTATAGTTGGAGGTAATCTTGCGCTTATAAATCATCAGTTAGCAACGCCTTCAGATATCAATCCTGCAGGTAAGTTATTATTTATAGAAGATGTAGGAGAATATATCTATTCGCTCGATCGAATGTTGCAGCAACTGAAGCGCGCCGGCAGGTTTGAAAAATTGGCAGGGTTAATAGTAGGAGGATTTACCGATATGAAAGACACCACAATTCCTTTTGGCAAAGATATATACGAGGTGATACACGATGTGGTAAAGGAGTATAATTATCCTGTTTGCTTTCAATTTCCTGTTGGACATCAACCGGAAAATTATGCACTTAAAATTGGTGTAACGTATGAGCTTAAGGTTGGTAAGAATAATGTGTCGCTAAAACAAGTAGCGTAACTACACCAGGCACGCAAGCTTGCTGCTATAGCTATAAAAATTATCTTGCCTACTTAAGCAGCAAAATATGATCAGCCTTTCACGAAGTATATTGGTTTTAGTATCTATCGTTCTAATTATCGCCTGTAAGCAACAAGAAAAAGAAACGAAGAAGGAAGAGACGAAGGAGATATTAGATCCTCATTCCGCCGCTAACCCGGCAACATCAGTAGTAAAACATCTTGACCTGGATATTGAAGTAAATTTTACTTCTCAACAGATAACAGGTGTGGCCAATTGGCAGATCAATAACATTGGCAATACAGATAACATAACGTTTGATACCAAAGGACTTACCGTTCACTCTGTAAAATTGGATGAAGGTGAAGAAGCACGTTTTGCCATCGGCGACGAAACACCACACCTGGGGACGCCACTGGTGGTAAAAATCAATCAAGGCACAAAGAAGGTAAGCATACATTATACTACCAGCAAAGATGCCGGTGCGCTGCAGTGGCTTACACCTCAGCAAACAGCAGGTAAAAAGCTCCCGTTCCTGTTCACGCAGTCGCAGCCTATATTGGCGCGCAGTTGGGTGCCCTGCCAGGATGGACCAGCTGTACGTTTTACCTATAGTGCAAAAGTAAAAGTGCCACAAGGTTTGATGGCTGTTATGAGCGCAGAAAACCCACAACAAAAATCTGATGACGGCATATATACTTTCCGCCAGCCGAACCCCATTCCATCTTACCTGATGGCGCTGGCTGTAGGCGATATTGCTTTTAAAGCAGTGGATGAACGTACAGGTGTATATGCTGAACCTGCTATGCTGGAAAAGGCCGCATGGGAATTTGCTGATATGGGTAAAATGGTAGCGGCAGCTGAAAAATTGTACGGCCCATACCGCTGGGGCAGGTACGATGTGCTGGTGCTTCCACCAAGCTTTCCTTACGGAGGTATGGAAAACCCGATGCTGACATTTGCTACACCTACCGTGATAGCTGGAGATCGTTCGCTAGTAAGCCTGGTGGCGCATGAGCTGGCGCACAGCTGGAGTGGCAACCTGGTTACCAATGCTACGTGGGATGATATGTGGCTGAATGAAGGGTTTACCACCTACTTCGAAAGAAGAATAATTGAAGCCGTATATGGTAAGGAAGAAGCGAAGATGCTGGAGGTACTTGGCAGGCAGGATCTTTACCATGACCTGGAATCCATTGGCGATACCAGCCAGTTCACGCAGTTGAAAACAAATTCTGCCGGCATGGATCCTGACGTGGTATCGAGTAATATTCCTTATGAAAAAGGTTACTTCTTTTTACGAACAATAGAAGAACTTGTTGGCCGCGCCAGGTTTGATGCATTCTTGAAAAAGTACTTTACCGAAAATGCTTTTCATTCAAAAACCACTGAACAGTTCCTGGAATATTTGAAAGCTTATTTTGCTGACATAAATGACCTGGAGAAACAACTGCAGGTAAATGACTGGGTATACAAGCCGGGAATTCCTAATAACATTCCGCCGTCTGTATCACCTGAATTTGCGGCAATTGATAGTATCGTATCAAAAGCATCAGCAACAAATTCTTATGGCGGATTGAGCAACAGGCTAAAGAGCACGAACCAGCTCTTGTATTTTATCAGCCAGCTGCCTGCTTCGCTTACGAGCGCAGATATGAAAGCTATAGATAAAGAATTTGGTTTTACTCAATCAGGAAATGCAGAGATTCAAACTGCATGGTATACGCTTGCTCTTCGCCATAGGTACCAGCCTGCGTATCCTGCGATAGACAATTTTCTTACACGTGTAGGCCGCCGCAAATTCCTGATGCCATTGTACAAGGAGATGGTGAAAACACCTGAGGGAAGAGAGATGGCAGAACGTATATATGCAAAGGCAAGAAGCAACTATCATCCTGTGGCGTATACCAGTGTTGATGCATTGCTGAAGTAGTTATGGTATAGGCGCAGGAGGCATTAATAAGGTGCCTCCTGCATCGATTTGATTAAAACATAATTACTTCGCTACATCAATCTTCACCTTCTTATTCTTTATCTTTTCATTTTTAATTGACTGCAGCGTTGTTGGCACTTTCGACTTTCGGACCGCTACAAATGAGAAGAAATCTTTTACCTCTATCAAACCGATATCTTCTTTTTTCAACCCGCCTTTGTTTCCCAGGAAACCGACAATATCGATCTTGTTTACTTTATCTTTTTTTCCTGCACCGACGAACAAGGTTGTCCACTTAGGCTTTTCTGGAATCTCTGCTGTAGACGGCAGTTCTATCGTCTCAATTTCTTTGATGTAAGGCGGCACATACTCATCAGAGCCTAAAACCAATATGGCTGTACCACTGGCTTCCATGCGTGCTGTCCTTCCATTGCGGTGGGTAAATATCTCTTCTGAACTAGGAAGATGGTAATGAACAATGTAACGGATGTTAGGTATATCCAATCCACGTGCTGCAAGGTCAGTTGTAACCAGCACATTCACACTTCCGTTACGAAACTTAGCCAGTGCCACTTCCCTATCACGCTGCTCCAGTGCTCCGTGGTACCAGGTATTCATTATGCCCTTATCGCGCAGCATAGCACTTGTCTCTTCTACAGCTTCGCGGTGGTTGCAGAAAATAATGGTAGAACGATTACACAGATAGCAAATTAACCTAAACAAAGTAACCTCCTTCTCATCATCCGTTTGTACCATCTGGATAGCAAGTGCATTACCAGGTTCTGCATCTGCAGGTAAAAAATTTAGCTCTACAGGTTCTTTCATTCCAACAAATTCCGGTATGTCTACAGCTTGTGTTGCTGAAGTAAGCATTCGCTTTTCCAGCGCTGGAAGGCTCTCTATGATGAAAGTGATCTCTTCTACAAATCCTAGCTCAAGCGACTTATCATATTCATCTAAAACAAGAGTTTTTATTTCAGCAGTTTTAATGTTCTCTCGCCTTATGTGGTCGCCCAGTCTCCCGGGAGTGCCAATGATGACAGCAGGTGCCTCTATCAAATTGTTCTCTTCAATTTCTCTTTTATGACCACCATAGCAGCAGGTAACCTTGTGCGGCGTTTGCATGCTTTTAAAAACCTGCTCTATTTGTAATGCAAGTTCGCGTGAAGGAACAACAATAAGCGCCTGCGTAGCACGCTTAGAAGCATCAAGCTGCTGCACTATAGGAAGTAAAAAAGCCAGTGTTTTACCTGAACCTGTTGGTGACAAAAGCACCACATCATTATGTGCTTCGTTTGCCTGCAACGATGCCTGTTGCATTTCGTTCAGTTCTTTTATCTTAAGTCGCTCAAGTATCGATTGTATATCAGTAGAAGGTGTAGCCATAGCGGCAAAAATACGAACAATTGCCGCGGGTATAGCCGGATTGTGATTCTATTGAAGATCGGCTTGTGCTTTCCTTTTCTTCCGCTTATAAAACCACTGCTGGATAGGGATACTGCAACAAGTAGCTATTACAGCTACCAACATTCCTGCACCTACATCGAGTGGGTAATGCTGCCCCAGGTAAATGCGGGTATAACCTACAATGAACGCTGCTAAAAGGCACAACAGCGAAAGAGCCATGGAAGGCGTTATCAAACAAATAAGAAAAGCAAAAGTGAATGCAGTGGCTGTATGCCCCGAAGGAAAGCTGCTAAATGTATGAACCGTAACTGCATCTACAAGGTGAAGCTGCGTATCCCACGCCAGCTTTTTATAGATCGTATCCGGCTTGCCTGCACGTGTGTATGCTATTACCAAATCATCACCTACTTTATGCTTATTTATTTGCCTGAATACATCCTGGTTAGTATCAACTTCTACTCCATTAATTGACTTTACTTCATCGTGCAATTGTGTTCCCAGCACTTCGAGTTTTAGTGCTTCTGAAGGACGCAGTTCATCAGGATATACCAATTGTTTTCCTACCTGGGTAAATATGGTGCTGAACAAGAAAGCTGAAATGAGCAAAGGAAACAAATACTTCCGCTTGGTTCTAAACAGTACAACAAGCCAAACGATCCACAGCAATCCATCTCCTGCATGTGTTGCATAATCGAAAAAGAAATCGCCCCACCATCCAAGATCATTGTTTAATAAAAGGAACAACTCGTTTTTACCAATGGTATATGAAAAGTAAAGCACCGTTACTGCCACAACAACAGTGACGGTTGCTGCCGCAATAAAATTCCTGTAATTGAGCTTGATAAAATTTGCCATTAACACCTGTATGCTTGGCCGCAAATCTACAGACAAACAAACTGGAGTGGCTAAGGCAACTTGTTAAGACTACTATAGTGATTTGATTATCGAAATCCTTCACTTAGTTCTGGATCTCTCTAAATCGTTTAACTTCTTCGGCAAGCTGAGCAGGCGAGCTAGTGGTGATATTGATAATAGCATAAGGAGATGATCCCTTCATCATATTCCATCGCCATTGCAACTGGCTGATGGTTTTCTCCTTTCCGTTGTCGTACCACCACGACGTGTACAACACATCTTTTTCCTTTTCCAAACGTGCGGTATAAACTACAAGGCCTGCTATGGTGGTAGTGTTTATATGCTTTAGGTTGTAGCCACTTCCTTTCCAGCAGATCATGGGATTATGGTCTGCATTGTAAAAATTCCGTATTGGCTTTATGTAAATCAGCGCCTGCTGGTTGTTCAATTTCACTACATCATCATCCAGCATACTAGTGGTGTATCCTGCAGCCTCAAACATAGCTGTAGCCACCTGTGGTGGTTCAGGTAAAAATGAAATAACCTTAATAGTAAGCAGCAGGTGAAATGCAGCCAGTATAATATGAGGAGCCAATGAAACTTTTCTATTAAAAGCAGTTTCTGTCATTTCCTTTCCTCTTTTTCTAACAAGTAAATGAATGAGAAGCCCCAGCGGCAGTATCACGTATACCAGCAGGCAAACAACTCCTGTAACATCATGCATCAATTCGCCCGGCATAATGCTAAACTGAACCAGCATAAGTATGCGGACCATGTTGCTGATAATATTCATGACGAAGGTGAATAGCAACATACCAAATACGGCTACAGCAGACACCTGCAGTTGATATTTTTTCTGGTAAACACCCAGCAGCATAATGCATAGCAGGAGCGAAACCACTAGCATGTTCAAACCCATACAAGCCGGGTCAACAGAGAATTCCTGCCCCTGGATCGTAAGCACATTTCCAGTTACCACCACAACACTTCCAAGTGCTTTCAAAATATTACCTGCCCACTCGCTTAACCACAGCCTGATAGGAAAAACAAAAACATTGGACAGGTACTGGAAAAAAGGAGACATGATAACAACAGCCAGCATTGGCAGCAGGTTCAACCTGCCATAGTAGGATTCTAACAAGTAAAAAACACCTGATAGTACAGCCAGGTAAAGCATTGTTTTTACAGGCATCAAAACCAATAAAACAAGCAGGAGGAATGAGAGGTAGCCAAACCTCCTGCTGCCGGTAAACTGCCTGTTGATGTTGATACAGCAACTGATTGTAATGAGCCCCAGCAACATGTTTGCTGATTGCCATTGCAGGTATTTATTCAAACCCCAAAAGAATATACCTGCATAGATGAGAACCAGTAAAATCTTCCACCGATTGTTGCTAACCTGTCTAGCAGTAAACACCTGGTAACGTACTAAGCCTTCCATAATATCCGTTTGAATAAGTAAGGATATTTTGTGTAAAGCAGCACGATCAATACAAGGATGATTAATGCCCATTCGTGCGGCTCAGGTACTGCACCGGTAGATTTCATATTGGCATTTTGAAGGCTGTTACCTTTATCCTTGATATCAAACCTGTCATAATCAGCCTGCGTTTCTAAAACCACCAGACTTGAAAAAGGTGTAACTATATAACTCTTTCTAGCCTCTTCTACCAACTGCTCCCGTATCTCCTCAGCAGGCACCGGATGCTCCCCTAATTGCTGCATGATGTGGTTGTACGAGAACAGACGCATTAGATGATCGGGCGCTGTAGACTGTTCCAAAGAACCTTGTTTACGCACCAGCTTCAGAGCCGCCTCGTGAATGATCACTTCTTCATCATTTTCTTCCTGGCGTGCGAAAGTATTGGTGGCAAAAACCTGTTTGAGTGTAGCCATGTCACCAGCTTCATAATGGAAGTAACGCTTTTGGTGAAGTGAAGCTAAGTAAGGCGAAAGAGCTTTATTCAGGTGAAAAAGCCGGTATTTATTTGAAGGGTCATAAGCTTTTTCCAGCCGCTGCAAAAACTGGCTACCCTTTAGTTCATCAAGGTTAGGAGAAACCTGTTCACTCTTGCTTACAATAACAGAATGTGCAGGTTGTTTTATTTTATAAAAAGGAAACAATGAAAAACGTGTAGCTGACAAGGCAGCAAAAACATCCTGGTAATTCTCGGCAGTTACTTTCAGCATTTCTCCTTCTACATAAGCATATACTTCTTTGCTCTTCACCAGCTCCCAAACATCCTGCATCTCACTACCAGTCCACGAGCTGTTGATGTCCAGGTAAACTTTTTGAATATCTATTGGTGAACGTTCAATAGTATAGGGTGCAACGGTATAAACATTTTCATCAAAAGCAAATGCTCCGGGAACCAATGGCTGCAGGCTGCACGACAAACTCCATACTGGATCGTACTTGCCTTCTTTCTCAAACTTATTCGCAGACATGGAGTTGAAAGAAGAAGGGACAATCACCTTCCGTTCATTAACTACTTCAGCTTTGACCACCTCCTTTGCACCTGCAGTGGAAGGACCTTCAAAACTTATATTGTTGTATACAAGGTCACCTGTTGTAATGGCCATTGGACTTGTAATACCAACTTTAAACATCCTGCTTTCACCGGCTAGTACAGGAAACACTCTAACTGAAACACTGTTTCCTTCCTGCCAATGTATCACCGATGGATCGCGCCTCTCTCTTCCAACAATGGTGTTGTATGCTGTAGCTGCCTTCTCTTTACTGGTTAGGATGGCCTTCTCTTCCTGTCCATTTATCCATAATGATAATGATGAAACCACGCCGCCTTCAGGTAATTGAAAAGTATAAATAGCTTCTTCCGAATTGCTCCAGGTGCGCTTGTTGGTATTGGTAACGGTGATTATCTTTTCTGTATAAGCAATGCGCAGTTGCGGCCACATCTTCAGGCGCGTATGAACATGATCCGTTACCAGGTTCTCTCCCGACCATAACCGCTCTTCAGCCTGGTGCCGGTTATCGTATAACGACCGCAGGATGTTTATTCTTTCTTCACTTGATAACTGCACCCTGTCTGTTGTCATGGCACTTAGCATCACCAGTGGATCATGCTTTTGCTGCTCGCCAAAATTCCTTTCTGGCATACGCATAAAGCTTACATCATCCGAAGGCAAAGAATAAGCAAGCCCTGCTTTCAACACTCTTTCTGTTATAGGACCAGCTACTATCTTTTGCGAAACTCTTACCCATGCAGGCAACATCTCATCGCCATCTACAAGCTGCGTACGATATTCCTTGTTGATGGTAGAAACAATGCTATTCCATTTCCATACAAAACCACCTGCAACCAATAGCACCAATACAACCCCAACTAAAAAGCTATACAAGCCTTTAGGAAATACAACCAAAATGCGCCGAAGCAATACAATAGAAAAAATGATAAACAGCAACGGCACAAAAGTGTGCAGCGATATACCAAGCAGGAAGAAAGCCGCAACTCCTACCATGTACAATGGCACCAGGTAAATGGCTAGATAAGTGAAAAGAAGCGTGGTAACACCCAGTAAGAAACACATGAAGTGCTTTAGAATGGAAGGGAAATTGGCAGCAAACGCAAAAGCTACATAATTCAAACTTCCAACTATCAGCAAAACGCACATCCAGTTGGTTGATTGGTCAAATACATTCATTTCGCGATTGAGCGCATATGCACTGATCAATGCCAGCACCAGGAAAACAGGAACAATGTAAATACCACCTCTCGCTGTTTTAAATCGACCTTCAAACAAACAAACAACAAAATAGATACCCGTTAGCAAAAAGTTGACGGCGAAAAAGCCGAACTGCTCACCTTCTACATGCTGCATTTCAGGCACAAGAAAAATGACAAATGAGATAGCAATAAAAAAAAGACCTGCAGTGAAGACATTGTCTTTTAGTCGCAAAGCAATGGTTGACATATTAGTAGTGTTTGGTGAAAGTGATTGTTTGTTGTTTATGGTTCCTGGTTTCTCGTTCCTTGTTATTGGTAAAACAGAATACACAATTAGCTTAGTTCATCACGCTATAAAGGGTAAAATAAAAAGTACTTTGTATTTCAAAGTTTAAGCACAAAAAAATTTAGCTCATGTTCTTGATCATTTCTTCCAGCGCCTGCAAATGAATTTTGAATGCTTTTTCGCCAGCCTTGGTAACAGAATACGTGGTGTTTGTTTTTCGTCCCACAAAACCCTTCTTTACTTTTAGATAATTAGACTCTTCCAATGTTTTTAAATGGCTGGCTAGGTTGCCATCTGTTACCTGTATTAGTTCCTTTAGTTCATTAAAGTTCACTTCATCATTTACCATAAGCGCACTCATGATGCCCAGGCGTATGCGACTGTCAAAAATCTTGTTCAAATGTTCTATAGGGTTCTTCATGCCTGTCTTCTCTTAGTTATTTGCGTTCGTACTTCCACAACATCAATGTGCCGTATAAAATATGCAGTATGCCAAATCCTATAGCCCAGAAATAAATACCATACCCAATGGCCCAGCAGTTCATTACGCCCAGGATCAGCTGGCCAAAGCCAAGGTACCTGATCTCTCCAAGGGTGTATTTGCTTGCGTTCACCAGTGCAAGTCCATAAAATATCAAGCAGCCTGGTGCAACCAGACCATAAGCACCTACTTCCAGCAATTTTAAAATGAACAGGCCGCCTACTACCATAGGTATGCTTACGTTAAACAGCAACCTGCGGGATGAAGTGCCCCAGATAGGAATGTTTTGCCTGCGGCTGCGTACATAAGTAAAGAGAAAAGCAAGGACAAATGCTGCAACAAAAGTCACCAGGGCAATATGGAACAACTGGTCGGTTAAAAGCCTGGCGATACTACCACTAGTACCATGTATCCTGCCGCCGTCGTAGCTGCTGATGTACGAGCTGTGTATGGTACGGTTTGCAAAATGAGCACCCACCAATGCGCATAGACCTGCAGCTATCCCACTCCATCCACTCAAGCTGATAAAACGGCTACTGCGTTCCATCATCTGCCGGATATCCTGTATGGCTTCAAGGTGCTGTTTAGCGTCAGTCATAAAAGTGCTTTGTATTTCAAAGTAACAGCTGCCGCTTTACATAAACAAATTTTTTTTGTTCTTACTGCACAGTTAAAAGAGCCAAGAATGAAATGTTCTATGAAATCTTATATATGTTCTTTAGTATGATGTTGCATACCTGTTGTATTTCTTCTGCAGTGATCAGCAAGGGCGGAGCAACCCGCAGGCAGTTAGGCGCAAACAGGAACCAATCGGTGATGATACCATCTTCAATACAACCATCTATAACAGCTTTACAAACTTCAAAGCTTTCAAATTCTACTGCCATCCATAATCCAGCAGTGCGAACAGCCTTTATCTTCTCGTGCTGGAGCAGCGAAAGGAACAATGCTTCTTTGTCTTTCACTGATCGTATCCAATCCGCTTGAAGCAGAACTTTCAAAGCGGCCATACCTGCTGCACAGCTTACCGGGTGACCACCAAAGGTGGTGATATGTCCAAGAACAGGATTTGCTGTTAAAAGGTTCATCAACTTATAGTCAGCAATGAAAGCACCCAAAGGCATACCTCCACCAAGTGCTTTACCAAGCAATAGAACATCAGGTACTACATCGTACTGCTGAAAAGCCCACAAGCTACCGGTGCGGCCAAAGCCTGCCTGTATCTCATCAAACACCAGTAAAGCACCTTCAGCTGTACATTTTTCGCGGAGCCGCTTCAACCAGTCATTAATTGGCTTATTTATTCCACTTTCAGCCTGCACTGTTTCTACAATCACACAAGCTGTATGTTGGTCAATGGCATCAATCAGCTCATCTGAATTAAAATTGAGGTGAAGTATGCCAGGCAGCAAAGGACGGAAAGCATTCCGCCAGTATTCATCTCCCATGATGCTGAGAGCACCTTGCGTGCTTCCATGATAGGCACGGTTGCAGGCAATGATATTGGTACGGCCTGTTGCACGTTTGGCCAGTTTCATGGCACCTTCAGTAGCCTCTGCACCGCTATTTGTAAAGTAGACGCAATTGAGGGAAGGCGGCAGGTTGTCCGTAAGCAGCTTTGCATACTGCACCTGCGGAGATTGGATGAACTCGCCATACACGATCAGGTGCATGTATTGATCTACCTGCTGCTTGATGGCTGCTACCACAGCAGGATGACTATGACCAATATTGCAAACGCTAAAACCAGAGATTAGGTCGATGTATTGCTTGTCATTCACATCCCACATATGAATGCCGCCGGCGCGTACCATTTCTATACCTATGGGTGCAGGTGATGTTTGTGCTACGTGCGAAAGGAAAAGCTGCCGGGTATTCATAAAATTGCTTTGGTGGCAAAAGTAGCTGGGTTGGGAAATGCAAAATGAAAAATTAAAAAGAAAAACCAGCCTGTATACCAAGTGGAAAGACAGTATAGTTAAGGAATTGCACAGTAGTGTCTTTTTCAGCTGAAGTGTGCGACGCAACGGAAGCTACATAGCAGCACTTCTGCCGGTACCAAAAAATCTTTTACTACATCCACCGGCGGCAATAACTTCACCTGCTAAATGTGAAATATGGCTTTTATACTTCCTGTACATGGCAAGCTGCCGCAGATGGGTAGCGAATGTTTTGTAGCACCTAACGCTACCATTGTTGGTGATGTAGAAATGGGCGACAACTGCAGTGTTTGGTTCAATGCAGTGATACGTGGCGATGTACATTATATAAAAATGGGAAATAAGGTGAATGTGCAGGATGGCGCGGTGGTGCATTGTACTTATCAAAAACATCCGACCAACATTGGCAACAATGTTTCTATTGGGCACAACGCTATAGTGCATGGATGTACCGTACACGATAATGTGCTGATAGGTATGAGAGCCATTGTGATGGACAGGTGCGTGGTGAACAGCAACAGCATTATAGCTGCCGGCGCCGTAGTATTGGAAGGTACCATAGTGGAAGAAGGAAGTATTTATGCTGGCGTGCCGGCTAAGAAGGTGAAGGATGTTTCGCCGGAAAAAGTGAGCGGCGAGATAAACAGGATAGCAAATAACTACGTTACCTACTCATCGTGGTTTGAAGATTATAACGATGCAGGAAAATAAAATTTAATAACTACCGTTAGAATATCAGTCCGGTTGATTATAAAGATAATCGCCTACATTTAGAGCTAAATTTTACAGATGAAAAAGATTGTTGTTGCGATGGCAATACTTGGAATGGCTGGCGGCCTGGTTTCATGTGCTGCCGGTAAAGGTTGCCCTACAAATGGAAAGAATGTAGGTGCAGAGCGATTATTGAGTGGAGACCCAAAGGCTTTAAAAGCCGCAAAAAAAGCTAAGAAATTCAGGGCTTAGAAGCCTGATTGTTTGCCATAAATCCAATACTATGAGTTACCTGTTAACTACTGCGCAAGGCAGTTTAGAAGCAGTTATTGATGATAATTGTGGAATGAAGAAGTTCCTGAACATTGCCAATACGCTAAGTGATGAACTTGCCATAAACTTCAGTAACAAGTTTGATAACAGCGACAGTGTTGACTGGATGTTTTTATACAAAGGTCACCTGCTTACACTACACTACAACATCTACAATGGGGTGAGCATTTGCTCAGACGACAGCAAGCATAACGATGCGGTGAATGAACTTGCACGGCTACTGGAGCAAAGGCTGTATTAACCTTCTGTCAGTATTTTTTATCGTTCATAGTATCTAAAATGGTGAGGTAGCTGGCATACCTGTCTATCGCTATTTCATTGTTGGATACAGCATCTTTTATACCGCATCCCGGCTCGTTGATGTGCATGCAATTGTTGAACTGGCAATCGTTCAACCGCCGGCGCATTTCAGGATAATAATGCGACAGTTCATGCTTCTCTATTCCTACAAGTCCCAGTTCTCTTATACCCGGTGTATCTATCACACTGCCGCCTGTAGGCAGGTCAAACATTTCGGCAAATGTGGTAGTATGCATACCCTTACCACTCCATCCACTTACATTGGCTGTACGCAATTTCAATTCAGGAAAAATAGCATTGATAAGAGATGATTTACCAACGCCACTGTGGCCGCTTAGCAGCGTGGTCTTGTCTTGCAGTATTTCTTTCAGTTCATCCAGCCCTTCGTTTTTTAGTACACTCGTCAGCACTACCCTGTAGCCTATCGACTGGTATACCTCTTCCAGTTCAGCAAACTTGTCCAACTCCTTAGCGCGGTATACATCGCTTTTATTGAAAACAATAGTAGCAGGTACATGGTAAGCTTCACAAGTAATGAGAAAGCGGTCGATGAAACCTTGCGAGGTCTTTGGATCTTTAAGCGTAGCAAATAACAAACTCTGGTCGAGGTTGGCAGCTATTATGTGGTGCTGGTTTTTGTTGTGTGGCGATACTCGTGCTACATAGTTTCTCCGGTCGCTGATGTTGGAAATGATGGCGGTATTCTCCTTTTCATCTTCCAGCTCCATCTCTACTTCATCACCCACAGCTATAGGATTGGTTGATGTAATGTTGCCAATCTTTAAAACTCCTTTGATACGTGCATTGTATACGTTTCCCTGCTCATCCTTGGCTATGTACCAGCTACCGGTAGATTTGTATATAATGGCTTTCATTAGAAGGTTTGAGTGTGGGATGGTTTTGGTTTATGGTTTCTTGTTCCTGGTTTCTGGTTCCTGGTTGCTTGTTGCTGGTGCTGATCATTTGGAACTAGTCACTATTATTTGATTGCTATTTACCAATCCGATGTTGTCTGATCAGTTTTTCATTTTACATTTTACATTTTGCATTCACTTATGGAAATCTCCTGAACATCGTATACCTGAGTATCATTTCCAGCAACAACAAAACAACTGCCGCAAGCACAAAAGGAAAAAACTGTTCGGTATACCGGTCGTAAGTTGTCACCTGGATCTTTGTCTTCTCCAGTTGGTTGATACTTGCGTATACCTTCTTCAATCCTTCTTTGTCTACTGCATGAAAATATTGTCCTCCTGTTTCGCGGGCTATATCCTGTAGCAGCGTTTCGTTGAATTCAAGTTTCTTCCTGTTCTGCATGCGACCTTGCGGAGTATCCACCTGTTCGTCTACTTCCTTATCTGATCCAACACCAATTGTATAAACTTTTATGCCGTACAACTTAGCCATCTCCTTGGCAATATCGGGAGGTATCATACCTCCGTAGTCAACACCATCGGTTAATAAGATAATGATCTTGCTCTTTGTCTTTTGATCTTTCAACCTGTCAACGCTGGTAGCAAGGCCGGAGCCTATTGCTGTACCTTCTTCCTCTAAATAACCACTGCGAATATTATTTACCTGGGCAAGAACAGTATTCTTATCGGTAGTAAGCGGGCACAAGGTAAAGCTCTGCCTGCTGAAAATAACAACACCCATCCTGTCGCCTACGCGTTCGTTTATAAAATTTAATGCAACTTCTTTAGAAGCTTCCAACCTGTTAGGCAAAAAATCCTTTTCATTCATACTCCCGCTTATGTCAATGCAGAGAATGATGTCGATACCTTCTCCTTCCGTTTGTTGTTCCGTGTACTTATGTTGTGGGCGAGCAACGGCTACAATAAGACAGGCCAGAGCAATACAGCGCAGCACAAACGGAAAATGCCTGAACCATGTTTTGAAGCTGCGGATTTCAGAAATGAAATTGGTAGTGGTAACCAGCATAGAAGGCTGGCGCTGCTGAATGTTTCTCCAATACCAGTAGGCCAGGATAGGCAACACCAGCAACAGGCCTAATGCCTGCGGCCATGCAAACGTGATATTTTGAAACCACTCGTACAGCATCACTTCTTTTTGGGTTGATAAGCAGCATGCGCCTGTGCAGCGGCCACTTGTTGTATATATTGTTTGGTAATTTCCACTGCTCTTTCATTCTCTTCTACCGGCGGAATATAGCGTGCAAACTTCACCGTTTCGGCCATTCGCAGTAGTTGAAAGAATGCTGTTTTAGATGATGGTTCAGCAGCTACAGGTTGAAGTCGCACCATCCACTCATCTGTAGTTTCTTGCAACGATGGATGAGCCAGCTGCAGGTGAAAATATGAACGGGCGATATCAGTAACTTTTATATAGTGCTGTTTTACTTGTTTGTGCAGGTAGAGCTGCTGTTGCTGAAGTTTATCCAGTTCAAGCAAGGCCCAATCCAATGGGGTTTGATTTCCCTTCAATACAGGCTTTACGATTACCTGGTTCTTTTTCTTTTTGTAGAAATAGTAGATAAGCGCCAGCGAAACCAGCGCAAGAAGAATAAGTGCAGCAATGATGTACCATGGTGTCCCTACCTGTACTTCCTCTATTTCCTTTACATCATGGTAGTCTTGCATATGCCTTACATCCACTGGCATTACTTCCAGCGTAATGGGTGGTGTAGCACCTTTCAGACCCGGTACAGTAAGTGGAGGCAGTTCCCAGCGGCCACTGTCAAACGAGGTGATGGTAATGACCTGGCGATAGTTGACGATGTTGCCAATATTGATGGTATCGATCTTTTGCCGCTCTACTACCTCTATATGATTGATGCTATCAGGAATGCTGAACCAGCCGTTCAACGAACGTGCATTCTCAACTGCAAGTATGAGTTTTACCTGCTCACCCATGATGATCTTATTCCGATCTACTCCAGCCATTGGTGCCTGCGCTATACCAGTAATGTACACTAACGACAATAAGAGTTGCAGGCAAATAATATGTTTGATCCGTTGTTTCAATTATGCTCTCCTGATAAAAAATTGTTGTAAAAGCTTTACATAATCATCGCCTGTAGAAATCTGCAACAGGTCTGCACCGGCGGTTCTGAAAGCTGCTTTTGCATCCTGTAATACACGCTGAAATTGCTCATGATACTTTTGCCGCGTGAAAGCATCGTTTGTATCTAACAAAACAACTTTTCCTGTTTCTGCATCCTTTACCTGCACCAGGCCAATAGCCGGCAAAGTTTCATCTCGCTTGTCATACACCTGCACACCTACTACATCGTGGCGTTTAGCTGCTACCCGAAGCACATCGCTATAGCCGGCATCTGCAAAATCGCTTAGCACAAATACAATGCTTTTATGACGCGTTGTATTGTTTAAAAACCGCAGGGCTTTCACCACGTCGGTATAAGATGACCGTGCATCAAAATCTATAAGCTCACGTACCATATACAGCACATGATCGCGTCCTTTTTTCGCAGGTATGAATTTCTCTACATGATCGCTAAATAAGATCACGCCTACTTTATCGTTGTTGGTAATTGCAGAAAAAGCAAGCACAGCACACATCTCCGTAATCAAATCTTTCTTGCTCTGCCTGAATGTTCCAAACAAGTTGCTGGCGCTGATATCAACTAATAAATAAACAGACAGCTCACGTTCTTCTTCAAACACCTTACTGTAAGTATGACCCATTCGTGCAGAAACATTCCAATCGATAAACCTTGGATCATCACCTGCTGAATAATCCCGCACTTCCTTAAAAGCCATACCCCTACCCTTAAATGCAGTATGATACTCACCCGTAAACAGGTGGTTCGTAAGCCGCTTGCTCTTTATCTCCAGCTCACGCACTTTTTTCAGTATCTCTTGGGTGGTCATGAAGTGTTTGTGGTTTGGGTGTTTAAGGTTTAAAGTTTCTGGTTCCTGGTTTCTGGTTTTCTGGTTGCTGGTTGCTGGTTGCTGGTTGCTGGTTGCTTATTCCTATTTTTCGTTGTGGCTGCTTACATAGCTAAGCTGTAACATCAATAGAGTTGATAAAACTTATTGAACCAGAAACAAGAAACCAGGGACCTATCAACTTCAATTAAGGAACCGGTATCACATTCAATATATCATCCACTATTCTTTCTGATGTTATGTTTTCGGCTTCGGCTTCGTAAGTAAGGCCGATGCGGTGGCGCATTACATCTTTGCAAATTGCTTTTACATCATCCGGTATCATATAACCGCGCTTGCTCATAAAAGCATGCGCTTTTGCTGCCAATGCTAAATTGATGCTTGCCCTTGGCGATCCACCATAGCTCAATAATGGCTTTAGTTTATCCAGTCCATATTTCTCAGGATAACGCGTTGCAAAAACTATATCAATAATGTATTGCTCCACTTTTTCATCCATGTATATCTCACGTACCAGGTTGCGAGCCTGTATGATCTCGTGTATGCTTACCACCTGGTTTATCTTTGGCACCTCCATTCCCTGCACCTGCCTGCGAATGATCATTTGCTCTTCTTCCCTTCCAGGATAACCCACTACTACTTTTAGCATAAAACGGTCTACCTGGGCTTCAGGTAATGGATAAGTTCCTTCCTGCTCCAGTGGGTTTTGTGTAGCCAAAACAAGAAATGGTTCCTCTAGTTTATGTGTCTCATCACCAATGGTTACCTGCTTTTCCTGCATGGCTTCCAGTAGTGCACTTTGCACTTTGGCCGGGGCACGGTTGATCTCATCCGCTAAAATGAAATGCGCGAAGATGGGACCTTTACGTATCACAAATTCATGCTTCTGCTGGTTGTAGATCATCGTTCCTACCACATCGGCAGGCAACAGATCGGGAGTAAATTGTATACGGCTAAACTTTGCCTGTACAGCCTGCGCCAACGATTTAATAGTAAGCGTTTTTGCCAATCCAGGCACACCCTCCAATAGTACGTGGCCATTGCTCAATAAGCCTATCAACAACCTGTCTACCATATACAACTGGCCTACTACTACTTTTGAAAGTTCTACTCGTAAGCGTTCTACAAACATGGCAGCATGCTGTATGCGTTCATTTAATAGCCTTATATCTTCAGCAGTTTGCATCTCAAGGTTTTAAAAGTGAAAATAAAACTCAGGCCATGATCACTCATGGCCTGCGACAAAAATAAATAGAATAGTAAAAACAGTTACCGCGAAGAAGATTTGAATGCTCGAACCCTTTGCTCATCGTTTTTTACCTTTTGCCAGTACTTGCGTGCAACAATAAGCATTCCAAAACTTTCTCCGTCTTCTTTTCCTAAATGCTTATGATGCATTTTGTGCGCCCACCGTACTGCCTTCACAAATCTATTGTTACTACGGGTAAATAACTTGAACCGCTGGTGAATGATGATGTCGTGCACTATGAAATATGCAAGTCCATACAATGCGATGCCCGCACCAATAGACACTACCCAGTACTTTTCATTCATGCTGCCAAGCATAATACATAACCAACTGGGAATTGCGAAGATGAGAAAGAATGCATCATTTTTTTCGAAGAAGCCCGGGCTTTTTACATGATGGTCTTCGTGAAGAAACCACAGCCATTTATGCATTACATATTTATGCGTTGCCCATGCTACAAATTCCATGAAGCAGAATGTACCAAGCGTTATCAATATGTATACTATCCAGTTCATAAAAAGGTGCGTAATGTGCCAAAAAACAAAAGCTGAATGATTAACAAATGTACAGCGAATTGGTTGTGCCTTTGGAAGCCCGACCTCGTAAAAACATACAATAAACCTGTACTGATAATAAACCAACACAGGTAGTTTAAAAACGGGATCGAGCCATCGCCCAGCCAGGTCCAGAAGCCTAGCTTTACTGCTACCGGCTCCATCACATAATCAAACAAGGTTGCTAAAAGCGCACCATCTATGATGATGGAAAGCTTCTTGATATTATCAGATAACATACTTCCTGCAGTTACATATTTCTGCTCTATCCATTCATGTAGCTTTGTTACAGCCATACCCGAACAATACATCACCACGAACCAATTGATGCCTATCAGGTAAGGAACATCTAAAAGTTTTGGCCCCATCACCGTGCCATATGCATATTGGCCAAACAGGAAGCCGGTGTGCACACCAATCATTTCGGTTGTCATTCCTACCACAAAGCACAAAACCATAAAAAGGAGAAAACGCATGTTCAGCTGGCCGTGCGTCCATATTATCAAACCAAACATGAGCAGCAAATTCAGGGTGGTGTTTTCAATGAACCATTCGCGGTGAATAGTAAACATGCCTATGCATCCGCTTACATGAAAAAGCAGTGCAATGAAGGTTGCTATTCCTGCCTTGTTGAATGATGGGATGTTGAATGACATGTTTTAGTGATGCAGGAGTTTCTTCTTATCGGCCTCAATAATCTTACTTACTATAGCAGCGCTTTTCAAACATAAAGGGATACCACCACCAGGATGTACACTTCCACCAGCAAAATACAAGCCTTTGATCTTTGACGTAAAATTCGGATGACGCAGAAAAGCAGCCATTTTTGAATTGCTGCTGGTTCCATATAATGAGCCCATATACGACTGCGTTTGTGCCTCTATTTTTACAGGATCTAAAGTTTCTTCAACAGCTATATATGGCTCTATGTCTTCGCCTAACATGGCTGACAGTTTAGATAGAATTGCCTGCTTTGCATACTGCTTCAGTGCTTGCCAATCCTGGCCTACATTGGCAGGAGCATTCACCATCACAAACCAATTTTCACCTCCTGCAGGTGCATGCGCCGCCTCCATTTTAGAAGTGATGTTGATATAAACAGTAGGATCAGCAGAGAGCGTTTTTTGGTTAAACAATCGCGTGAACTCTTCTGCATAATCTTTACTGAAAAATATATTGTGCAAATGGAGTTGCGGAAATTGTTTATTCATGCCCCAGTAAAAAATGATGGCGCTACTACTGCGTTCCTGCTTCAGTATTTTGCGTGCTTCATATTCATCTTTCAGCAGGTGCTTATAGGTAAAATATGCATCGCCATTACTTACTACCAGGTCAGCTTTTATATTTTCCCCATTTACTACCACGCCATGCACCCGTTGCTCGTGCGAAATAATACGCTCAACAGGTGAATCAAAATAAAACTGTACTCCCTGCTTTAGCGCCAGTTTATACAGTGCATTTGTAATGCTTATCATGCCGCCCTTAGGATAGAAGGTGCCTTCATTTTGCTCCAGGTGCGGTATCAGGCTGAGCATGCCAGGCGCCTTGTATGGATTGCTTCCATTGTACGTGGCAAACCTGTCGAACAATTGAACTGTGGCGGGTTGCTTAAAATGATCTTTATTCAACTGGTGAAGCGACTGCAGTATGTGCTTGCGTCGTGTAGCAGCCAGTGCTTTACCTATAGGAGCAGCCAGCAACATCTTACGCTTGTGCAGGCTGGTGTTTAAAAAAATGTCACCAATCTTGTTGTAAAGATTTTCTGATTGCTGCAAGTAATCCAGCACTCGCGAAGGCTCTTCACCAAGTTTGGTATGCAGCTCTTCAGCAAATGCAGCGGCATCTGTATATGCATTTACAATGGTGCCATTAGGGTAAAAATATTTGCAAGCTACCGGCACTTTTTCATACTGCAGGTACTGCTCAATTGGCTCATTGGCTACAGCAAAAAGTTCTTCTACATTGGCCGGCTGCGTAAACAAACTCGGACCGGCATCGAAATGAAAACCTTCTTTTTCGAAAGCATGGAGCTTGCCACCGGGATGGCTATTCTTTTCATAAACCGTAACATGGAAACCTTGAATGGACAGCCTGGTAGCAGCCGCTAAACCTGCAACACCTGCACCTATAATGACTGCTTTAGGATGTGACATAGGCTGCTATAGCTGTTAAAGAAGGGCGTCCTTTTGGGTGCGCCACCAATCAAATACTTTAGGGAAAGCGATATGGAACCACGCGGTATACTTATGCGGATGCGACTGCAATGAGGTCTCAATTTCTTCCATCGACTTAAAGCAGAAATCCTGCACTTCATCTTTGTTAGGTTCTATTTTACCTGTAAAATTTCCGGCATAAACGTGATCGTACTCATGCTCAGTTAAACCGTTATCAAAGGATGCTTTGTATGTGAAGTCGAATATCTTTTTAATGGAAGTATTGATGCCCATTTCTTCCTGCAGGCGGCGCAGTGCTGCACTATCTGTTGTTTCGCCTGGACGTGGGTGACTACAGCAGGCATTCGTCCACAAACCACCGCTATGGTATTTAGCTTTAGCACGCTGTTGCAGTAGCATTTCGCCACGTTCGTTGAATAAAAAAACACTGAATGCGCGGTGTAGTTCTGCTTTAAAATGGGCTTCCATTTTTTCCATAGTACCAATCGGCTCATCATTCCCGTTCACGAGTATCACTTCTTCCATGGGTTCAAAAATAAGGGAAAGCTACAGGATATTAAGTTGGCTGCGTAATCCTGCCTTGGCTACTATTACCACTTTTCCGTAGTTAGGAATTCTTATTCGCTCATCCTTTATCCGGCGGGCTTGTGTGCGCTTTATTTTTCTGAAAAGAGACAGGTAATACTTGTAAGCTACATACACTCCAAAGCGCGCTTTTACAGGTAATTGTAAAATGCCTTTATAAGCTTCATCAAAATCGTTTTGTATATCTTCTTCTATTTGCTGTTTGGCTTCTTCCGAAAAATTATTGAAATCGCAGCCAGGAAAATACATCCTGTTCAGGTCTTCACAATCTGCTTTCAGATCGCGCAGGAAGTTTACTTTCTGAAATGCAGCACCCAGCTTTTTTGCATACGGCTGCAATTCATCAAAATGCTTTTGGTCGCCTTCGCAAAATATGTACAGGCACATCAATCCCACCACTTCTGCACTGCCATATATATAGCTATCGTATTCGGTTCTGTCGTACTTCTTTTTATTCAGATCCAACTCCATGCTGTAAAAGAAAGCATCAATTAAGTTGTGCTGGATCTTGTATTCGTTCACTGTTTCCTGGAAGCTGTGAAGGATAGGGTTCAGGCTGATACCCCTTGTTATAGCATCGTATGTCTCCTTCTTGAACTGCTGCAGCAATGCTTCTTTATCATGCGCATGAAAAGTATCTACAATCTCATCTGCAAACCGTACAAACCCGTATATGTTATAGATGGGCGTTCGCAGGTCTTTGTGTAGTAATTTAATAGCCGAAGCAAAAGAAGTACTGTACCTCTCTGTAGTTATTTTACTGCACTGGTGGCTTACGTCGTAAAACAATTGCATCATATAAACGCGGTACTTTTTTCTTTGATAATCTATTTATAAACAGCTTCCAGCTGCCCACATTCCTTTACTACCTGCTTTGCTACCAGCTCTCCACTTATTAGTGCTGGTGGCACTCCCGGTCCAGGTACAGTAAGTTGCCCTGCATAAAAAAGGTTGCTGACCTTTTTGCTGCGCAACGATGGTTTTAAAACAGCTGTCTGCATCAATGTGTTCGCAAGGCCGTAAGCATTGCCTTTAAAAGAATTATAGTCGCTTATAAAATTGCTCGTAGCATAGCTTCTTTTAAAAACAATTGCATCAGATATTGTTTCGCCGGTGCGCTCTTCAAATCGTCTAATAATTTTTTGAAAATATTCTTCTCTTACCGCTTCGGTATCATTCTCCAATCCTGTAGCTATGGGTATTAAAAAGAATAAGTTTTCGCAACCCGCCGGCGCTAATGAAGCATCGGTAACAGAGGTGACGGATACATAAAACAGAGGATCACCCGGCCACTGTTTGGTCTCGTATATCTCCTTAGCATGCTGCTGGAAAGGCGCATCAAAAAACAAGGAGTGATGCTGCACGTTTTTCAATTTTTTGCTGATGCCTACATAGTACAACAAGCATGAAGGAGCCATGACCCTTGTTTGCCAATAGGTGTCGGTATAGGATTGCAAACCTTCATCCAGTAATTGTGTTTCTATGTGATGGTAATCTGCCGCTCCTATCACCATGTCAGCTTCCAGTAAGCCTTTATCAGTTGCTACTGCTTTTGCATGTCCATTGCGCACAACTATACTGGTAACGTTTGTATCAAAATGAAAAGTAACTCCCAGCTCTTCTGCCAGTGAATGAATTCCTTCAACCACGCTGTACATGCCGCCCTTCGGAAACCAGGTTCCACCCTTGATGTCAGCATAGTTCATCAGGCTGTACAATGCAGGTGTATTTTCGGGTAAAGCCCCCAGAAAGAGAACAGGAAACTCCATTAATTCACGCAGCTGCTGGCTTTTGAAAAAAGAAGCAACATGCTTTTTCATATTGCTGAATACATCCAGTTTTAGCACACCGGTCATCACTTCCCAGTCAATAAATTCAGCGGCAGAAAGTCCTGGCTTGTATACCAGTTTTTGCATACCTACTTTGTACTTGTATGCAGCTTCGGCTAAAAATTTATCCAGTTGATTTGAACTTCCGGGTTCTATCTTTTCAAATAGTTGCTGGAGTGCAGCGTAATCCGCAGGTATGTCTACAGCCTCCGCAGGCCAATAAACTTTATATGAAGGATCTAAACGTGTAAGCGTGTAGTAGTCAGAAACAGATTTACCAAACTGGCTAAAAAAACGTTCAAAAACATCAGGCATCCAGTACCAGCTGGGCCCCATATCGAAAGTGAAACCGGCAGCTTCCATTTTACGTGCTCGTCCGCCAGGCAGCGAGTGCTTCTCCACCACATCTACCTGCCAACCGGCCTTTGCCATAAAACAGGCTGCAGACAAGCCGGCAAAGCCACTACCTATGATGACTACTTTTTTCACGTGTATACTTGAAAGATAAGACTAATATCGCTGCACTTGCTCCTTTAGCAGCTTCCGTGCAAAATGTATCCTGCTTTTAATGGTGCCCAGCGGCTCGTGCAACATGTTGGCAATCTCATGGTATTTAAAACCATCGAAGTAAAGCAGGAATGGCTTGCGGAATATATCAGGCAGGCTGTGTACTGCTTCATTTATTTCTTTTACCTGCAGGTTAGAAACAGCAGCATTTGAGGCTGTTGACTGGTTATAATCCAGGAGGTAATCATTGGGTGTGCTGTCGAAAATTGTGTTCTGCCTGGCTTTCCTGCGATAGTCATTAATAAAAATGTTTCGCATGATTGTGTACAACCAGGCTTTCAGGTTGGTGCCTACATTATACTTTTCGCGGTTAGCCAGCGCCCTGAACATTGTTTCCTGGTAAAGGTCATTCGCTGTTTCATGATCACGCGTAAGATTGATGGCAAAGGGCCGTAATGAGTCTGCGTTTGCAAGTAACATCTGGCTAAATTCTACTGTAGACATACCAACTGTTTTAGTTTCTATACATTAAAGTTAAACATAAAAAACACGAGAAACAGCATTTTGTTTAAAAGAATTATATTCTACTATAAACAAAAAGAAGCTTTCGCCTATTCATGTACGATAATGTTCAACAGTTGGATGTGCCGCTGTTAAATATTTTCTATACCAGCCATTACTTCTGCCAATGTGCTTTTGAAGCTGATATTAGCAGGAACTGACTTTTTATAATCATGCGTAACTGGACCTGAGATGATAACCGGAACATCAGGAATACGCTGGTGGAGTTGGTTCATATACTTCTCCAGGTTGAAGTTGTGAGCCACCGATGTAAGATGCGTGTGGAGGTAAAGCGGGTTCTTCATTTTCACTACCACCTCCAAATCTTTAAGCGGCAAACTTGCTCCCAGGTACAACGAGCGAACACCTCTTTTCTTTAGCAGGTAGTTCACGTACAGCAGGCCAAGCTCGTGAAATTCATTTTCCGGCAGGTATAAAAGCACCAGCTTATCGCTACGCCAGTTGTTGGAAACATTTTCAATTCCTACCACCAACTTCTGCCGTATTACATTGGTTACCAAGTGCTCTTGTGCAGGGTAAATATGGTTTGTCTGCCACAGTATTCCTACTTTTTCTAAGAACGGAAAAATGACATCCATGATGGTTTTGTCTATGCCATGTGCCGCTATGTATCCAGAAAGTACATCATCAAAATCATCTATTTCCATTTCTACCATATGGCTGATGAGTTGATTAAGCACACTTTCCTGCTTTGCGTGTACAGCTGCCAGGTTTTGTATCCGCTCTTCCAGCTCCCTCGTATCCATCTTATCTATGTGCGAGATCTTATAGCCATAGCGGTTCAACAATGCTATGTTGAGGATCGTTTTCAGCTCTTCATTGCTGTAGTACCGGATGTTGGTGCCGGTGCGCTGAGGTTTAATGAAGGAGTAACGTTGTTCCCATATCCTGATGGTATGCGCCTTTACGCCGCTTAGGTTTTCCAGGTCTTTGATAGTGAAAGCATTCATAACTACTAACTGTGTTTAATGTTACCGGGTTTAAAGAAGCCTTACCACTAAAACATTAAATTAACCAAATGGTTCAACAAACAAAAAAACCGGCATTTGCCGGTTGTTAAATAGATCAAGTTCAATCATGAAAGTTGGTGCTATTGCCCCGGAAGCTTATGAATGCGCTTCAGGTACTGGCCATAGCCGCTCTTTATATACTTTTCTGCAAGTTGCATCAGCTCAGGATGGGAAAGGAAGCCCATGCGATATGCTACCTCTTCTATACAACCAATCTTTTGTCCCTGGCGCTTTTCTATTACACGAACAAATTCTGAAGCATCGCTAAGAGAGTCAAATGTCCCGGTATCCAGCCATGCTGTACCGCGGTCCATCACACCTACTTTTAGTTTGCCTTGCTCCAGGTAGTGGCGGTTTACATCAGTAATCTCGTACTCGCCGCGTGGTGATGGTTTTATATTCTTTGCTATTTCAACCACTGAATTGTCATAGAAGTACAATCCCGGAACAGCATAATGTGATTTTGGATTTACCGGCTTTTCTTCAATGCTCATTGCGTTAAAATGCTCATCAAATTCAACCACGCCATAACGCTCAGGATCGCTTACCTCGTAAGCAAATACAGCTGCGCCTTCTACATCATTAAACGATTGAACAAGCTTACTGAAACCACTTCCGTAGAAGATGTTATCCCCCAATATTAGAGCTACTTTCTCTTTTCCTACGAACTCTTCGCCTATAACAAAAGCTTGTGCTAAACCATTAGGAACTGCCTGCACCGCGTACTGCAGTTGACATCCGAATTCGTTGCCATTGCCCAGCAGGCGCTGAAACTGTTCGCTGTCTTCTGGAGTAGTGATGATTAAGATCTCCCTGATACCTGCCAGCATGAGCACGCTCAGCGGGTAGTAGATCATTGGCTTATCGTATACCGGCATCAGCTGCTTGCTTATGCCTTTGGTAATGGGATACAAACGGGTACCGGATCCACCGGCGAGGATAATTCCTTTCATGTTAGTTAAACAGTGTTTGACAGTTAGCCAGGGTTGGCAACTCCTGGTCTTTAGATGAAACAAGCAATTCTTCAGCAGATAGCTGCCAGTCTATGTTAAGTTCGGGATCATTGTATATCAACCCACCTTCAGATGCTTTGTTATAAAAGTTATCGCACTTGTAAAAGAAATCAGCAGTATCGCTGAGTACCACAAAACCATGTGCAAAACCACGTGGTACGAATAACTGTGTATGCGAGTCTTCCGATAAATGAACCGCAACATGCTGCCCAAATGTTGGAGATGAACGACGAATATCCACCGCTACATCCAGCACTTCGCCACGCAGCACACGCACCAATTTAGCCTGTGCATGTTCACCTGTTTGGAAATGTAATCCGCGCAGTACACCACGGGTAGAACGTGATTGGTTATCCTGTACAAAATCAACTTCTACACCTGAAAGATCCTGGAAGCGTTTTTTGTTGAAGCTTTCAAAGAAGTGTCCACGCTCATCAGGAAACACGCTGTCGTGTATGATGAAACAGTCCTGTAGCTTTGTTTTTTCAATTTTCATAAAGGGTACAATAGCATTTGTATGCTGCAGCGCTGCTACCTGTTTGCATACATGTTTTCGTAATACTGCTGGTAGTTGCCTGATGTTACATTGTTCAGCCACTCGGTATTTTCCAGATACCAATCAATGGTTTCGCTTAAGCCTTCTTCAAAAGTTACAGAAGGTTTCCAGCCAAGTTCTTTATTGATTTTAGTAGCATCTATTGCATAACGGCGGTCGTGTCCTGGCCTGTCTTTTACGTAAGTGATCAGTTCATCACTGGTACCTGGTTCATTTCCCAGTTTCTCGTCCATCTGCTTAATGAGCAGTTTCACCAGGTCAATGTTCTTCCACTCGTTGAAGCCACCAATATTATACGTATCACCTCTTTTGCCATTGTGAAAAACAGTATCAATAGCAGTAGCATGATCTTTTACAAAAAGCCAATCGCGGGTGTATTTGCCATCGCCATATACAGGCAGCGGCTTTTTGTTAATGATATTATTGATGAAAAGGGGGATCAGCTTTTCCGGGAAATGGTAAGGGCCGTAGTTGTTGCTACAGTTAGAAATAACAAAAGGCAGATCATAAGTCTCGCCATAAGCACGAACAAAATGATCGGACGACGCTTTGCTGGCGCTATACGGGGAGTTAGGATGGTAAGGTGTTTCTTCAGTAAAGAAACCTGTTTCGCCCAAAGCACCGTATACCTCATCGGTAGAAACGTGGTAGAACAGGTGGTTCTCCATGTCTTCTTTCCAATATTTCTTTGCCTCGTTCAGCAGGTTAACTGTACCTACTATATTGGTATAAACAAAATCTAACGGTGAGTGAATAGAGCGATCCACATGCGACTCCGCAGCCAGGTGAATAACATCGGTGATAGCATGTTCTGCAAACACACAGTCCAGCTCGTTTACATCCAGCAGGTTTACTTTTTCGAAGAAGTAGTTAGGAGACTGGTCAATATCGGCCAGGTTCTCCAGGTTGCCTGCATAGGTAAGGGCGTCCAGGTTTACGATCTTGTAGCCTGGATATTTGGTCACAAATAAACGAACCACGTGTGAACCAATGAAACCGGCTCCACCGGTTATTAAAATGCTTTTCATGATACTTTATAATAGTTTTTGTACCAGTTAACAAACTGCTTTACTCCATATTTTATTGAGGTGTTCGGCTTGTAGTCCATATCCGCCACCAGTTCTGAAACATCTGCATAAGTAGCCGGTACTTCTCCCGGTTGCAATGGTAAGAAAACTTTTTTTGCTTCTATACCTAATTCTTCTTCAATGGCAATAACAAAATCGAGCAGGCGTACCGGCGAGTTGTTGCCGATATTGTAGATCTTATATGGTGCTTTAGACGAAGAAGGATCCGGATCAGTAGGGTCCCAATCTTCATTTTTCTTGGCCGGATTATCTATCACCCGCACCACGCCTTCCACTATATCATCTATATAGGTGAAGTCGCGTATCATTTCACCATTGCTGTACACTTCTATTTCTTTACCCTCAAGTATAGATTTGGTAAAAATGAACAAGGCCATATCTGGTCTTCCCCACGGGCCGTAAGCAGTAAAAAATCTAAGTCCTGTAGTAGGTATATTGAACAGATGGCTGTATACATGCGCCATCAGCTCATTTGTTTTTTTACTGGCGGCATACAGCGACATCGGGTGGTCCACGTTCACAGAAGTAGAAAATGGAACACCTTCATTTAATCCATACACACTGGAACTGCTGGCATAAACTAAATGCTTGATGTTGCCATACCTGCACGCTTCCACCAGGTTAGAAAATCCTACGATGTTACTTCCTACATATACATCAGGATTGGTAAGAGAATATCGAACGCCAGCCTGCGCAGCAAGATTTACCACTACATCAAACTCCTGCTCTTTTACAAATTGAACAAGGTTTGCCTTGTCATCCAGTTCAAGTTGAATAAAACTATAGTTGCTAAACTTCTCGCTTTTTAAAATTGTATTGTAGCTGATCTTGTTTTTACAAATTCCATGTTCAGCTAACCGGCTATACTTCAGGTTAATGTCGTAATAGGTGTTTATGCTATCCAGTCCAATTACCTCGTCGCCACGCTGCACCAATCTTTCAGCCAAGTGAAACCCAATAAATCCTGCCGTTCCCGTTACTAAGATTTTCATTCAGATATTGCTTTTACAACTGCTTTTCAGCTTCTACGGTTTTGGTGGTAGGTAATTTTTGGTGCAGCAAAGAAAGATAAAATTCTTTCGTAATGTTCACCTCGTTCGTTTTAGAGAACTTCTGTAATACAAAAGCATGAGCGGCCTCGCCCATAGCACTTCGAAGTTGTTCGCTCTCTACCAGCCTATGCAGTTTTTCTACAAAAGAAGCTGTATTCCTGTTTTCTACCAGGTAGCCTGTTTCACCATCTACCATAGTATCTTTTACTCCACCAACATTAGTACAAACTACAGGGCGGCGAAAATATTGTGCTTCTATCATAGATAAAGGTGTCCCTTCATTCAAAGAAGTGAGAACAACGATATCTAAACCCGTCATCACCATGTCCATGTCCTGCAGCCAGGAAGTAAATACTACACGCGTATAATCACTAATGGCGGAGTTGGAATAGCTGATGCTTATTTCTGCCAATCTAGCTTCAAGCTGCCGCCGCAGGTCGCCATCGCCGATAACAAAAAAAGCCACCCTGCTGCCAGGATAGCTCTTCATATAAGTTTCTACTATTTCTAAAAAGAAGAAATGATCTTTCACCGGAACGATACGTCCAACAATTCCAATTGCAATATCCGGTTCCTGCAGGCCGTACTGCTGCCGGAAATTGTTCCTTAAAGTGGCACCATTTTCAGAAGAAGGGTATGCAAAACCAAGTGGCACCACCCTTATCTTATTTTCCGGAAGAACTTTATACACGTGCACCAGGTCGTGCTTTTGTGTTTCGCTTAAGGCGATAGCAGCCGTGGTTATTTTACCGGCCATGCGTTCAACGGCGGCAACCAGGTTAGAAATTCTTTTTGAAAAATAAGAATGGAAAAAATGCCCGTGAAAGGTGTGAATGATAACGGGAACGCCTGAAATGAAAGCGGCCAACCTACCTAAGAAACCAGATTTAGCGCCATGCGTATGTACAATTTGCGCTTTGAATTTGGAGATGGTAAAGTACAGCCTAAAGAAGGCAATGATGTCGATGAAAGGATTGATGCTCCTTCTTAGGTGGCTGATCTTTTTCAGCTGAAGACCGGGGTACTGGTGCAAAAGAAAGGATGGTTCTATTTCATCCTTTTCTTTTTCACCGTATAAAATCAGGACATTAAAGTCCTTTTGAAGTTCATGAACGAGCGGAATGGTATCTACTGCCTGGCCTCCAATTACAAACCTATTAAGTATGATAAGCAGCCGAGGCTTCTGATGTGGCTTCTCACCTACTGATCCCACTCGCGGTCTTTGATTTCGTTGTAAACGGATGTTATGCCGTCGCGTAAAGAAATAGAAGCTTTCCAGCCCATGTTGTTGATCTTCGAAACGTCCATCAGCTTGCGTGGTGTACCGTCCGGCATCTCCGGGTTTGTCTTGATCGGTCCTTCAAAACCTACAATCTCTTTCACCAGTTCGGTAAGCTCATAGATAGATATGTCCTCACCGGTACCAATGTTTACAAACTGCGGGTCGTTGTAGTTCAACATCAGGAAAATGCAAGCTTCTGCAAGATCGTCTACGTGTAAAAATTCTCTCTTTGGAGAACCCGTACCCCAGATCTCTACTGATTCTGCATTGTTCCTTTTCGCCATGATCATCTTGCGCAAGAGCGCCGGCAATACGTGGCTTTTCTTCAGGTCGTAGTTATCGTTAGGACCATACAGGTTGGTAGGCATGGCAGAAATAAAGTTGCTGCCGTACTGTGAGCGGTAGGCTTCACAAAGCTTGATACCAGCAATTTTGGCAATTGCGTATGGCTCGTTGGTATACTCCAGGTAACCTGAAAGCAGGGCTTCTTCCTTCAATGGCTGGGGCGCCATTTTTGGATAGATACATGAAGAACCAAGGAACAACAGCTTGGTAACACCTGACTGATGCGCAGCATGAATGATGTTGGCTTCAATCATCAGGTTGTCGTACAGGAACTCGGCGCGGTACACGTTGTTAGCATTGATGCCTCCAACTTTTGCGGCAGCAAGAAAAACATACTGCGGCTTCTCCTGATCAAAAAAATCGAACACTGCCTGCTGGTTTCTCAGGTCCAGTTCAGCAGATGTTCTTACAATGATGTTGGTATAACCTTCGGACTGTAGTTTTCTATTAATAGCACTGCCGACCATCCCACGATGGCCGGCAATGTAGATCTTGTCTTCTTTGTTCATTATATATGAGGTATGGGGTGTGGGGTGTGAGGAGATGGTAGATGGTAGTTGGTAGTTGGAAGTTGTTAGGCTTATCCTGCTTCGATCAGCTATCCAGCATCACGCATCTGTAATGCCTAACTTCTACAACCTAACGCCTCCTAAAGCCTACCGCCTTCCCGGCTATTCAAATTCATTCTTAATGCTAAATCCACTTTCTTTCAGCAGCACTTCGCGGCGGAACAGGTCGATATCGCTCTGTACCATTTCAGCACAAAGTTCCTGTACAGTGTATTTAGGTTCCCAGCCCAATATTTCTTTTGATTTGGTAGCGTCACCTATCAGCAACTCCACCTCTGTAGGACGGTAGTAGCGCGGATCAACTTTTACTACTACAGTGCCTTCAGCCAGTTGGAAGTCACCATTGCAGGCTACTACATAACCTTCTTCGTTTTCCTGCTCGCCGCGGAAAGCAACTTCAATTCCTGCTTCAGCAAAAGCCATCTTTACAAACTCGCGGATCTCGGTAGTTACACCGGTAGCTATCACATAGTCAGTAGGCGTATCCTGCTGCAGTATGCGCCACATAGCTTCCACATAATCTTTTGCATGACCCCAGTCGCGCTTAGCATTCATATTACCCAGGTACAGGATGTCCTGCAACCCAAGCGCTATTTTAGCTACACCACGGGTGATCTTACGTGTTACGAATGTTTCGCCGCGTAGAGGTGATTCGTGGTTGAAAAGGATACCATTGCAAGCATACATGCCGTACGCTTCCCGGTAGTTTACGGTGATCCAGTAAGCATATAGCTTAGCAACCGCGTATGGAGAACGTGGGTAGAAAGGTGTTGTCTCGCTTTGAGGCACCGCCTGTACCAGCCCGTATAATTCTGAAGTAGATGCCTGGTAGATGCGGGTTTTTTCGGTCAGGCCCAATATGCGGATAGCTTCTAAAATTCTCAAAGTACCTATACCGTCGGCATTGGCAGTGTATTCAGGTGTTTCAAAACTTACCGCTACATGGCTCATTGCTGCCAGGTTGTAGATCTCATCCGGCTGAACCTCCTGGATGATGCGGATTAGATTGGTGCTGTCGGTAAGATCGCCATAGTGCAGGATCATGCTGCGGTTAGGCGTATGCGGATCTTCATATAGGTGATCGATCCTGTCGGTGTTGAACATAGAACTTCTTCTCTTCGTTCCATGAACCTCGTATCCTTTGTTTAACAACAGTTCCGCCAGGTATGCTCCGTCCTGGCCGGTAATACCTGTGATTAGGGCTTTTTTAGACATTATATGAATACATTATTTTTTTTACAGATAAAAAAACCGTGTGAAGATGCATTTTTTTTGCAGATGATCAACCGTTCTATTTGAATTGACGGTTAATTCTTCGCCTTTCTGCATCAAAAAGCCATCCCCACTTATTGAAATATTTGATGGCAGAAGATATATGGTAAAATAGCAAGCGAGGGTTGCTATAAGAACCTTTGGCATATGCATGAATTACTTCTATCTCTGGCCAAAAAATAACTTTTGATACTTCATTTATGCGCCTGCACATATCAGTATCTTCCAGATACATAAAATAACGCGAATCGAAGCCGCCTATTTCTTTCAGTACAAGATTTCTGCAAAATAAAAAACAACCAGAAGCTATAGGAACCTGCCTGGTCACATTATCAAGGTGCTTTAATTCGTATTTATCGAAGCGGGGGAAAGTTTTAGAAAGCTTCTCAGGTAGGAATCTCCTCATCATCAGGTCGAAAGGAGTTGGATAAAGTTTATTCAGGTACTGCTTGTTACCATCAGGGTAAAGAACATTGGGAACTACACAACCGGCATCCGGGTGTTCCTCCATAAAGTTGTACATCTTTTCAAGTATCTCACCTTCCATTTCCACATCCGGATTTACCACCAGGTGGTAAGGAGAACCAGATTTAATACTTTCAAAAATGCCTATGTTATGCCCTCTGCCATAACCAATATTTTTGTTATTGAATATGTAGGTAACTCGTTTGTCTGTAGCAAGTCTTTTTAAACGATCGGTGGATGAGTTGTCGACCAGGAAGACCTTTATGTTTAGAGAAGTATCTAAAAGGGAGCTGATTAAACCTTTTATTTCCGTTGCCTTACTTTCATATAAAACAATTGATACGGTTAACTGAAGAGGTGTTCCGGTCATCATTGAATAATTTCTAGAAGCTGGCGAGCAGAATTTGTCCATGAAAATTGTTTTGAAGACTCCACTCCCTCGTTTGCAATGCAGTAAATTTCGTGCCTGTTTTTAAGCAATCTTTCAATCGCCTGTTTAAGTTGTTCTACGTTTTTCGGTTCATACATCAGGCAGTTTTTATCATCACGCGCATATTCATCCACGCCACCAGATTTAGATGTTATTACTGCACAGCCACATGCCATAGCTTCCAATGGTGGTAAACCAAATCCTTCCCACCATGAAGTAGATATGAAGATATCGGATTGCCGCATAACGTCAGCTATCTCATGATCTGACTGCGGTTTTACCAGTTGAAATTGTTCAACAGGAAAGCTTGATAAGTCATCATGACTTATCAAAGATACCTTGTTGATGCTTTGTTTTACTTCTTCATCAAGTTGCTTCCAAACCTCTAGGAAGGTAGTAAATCCCTTCCATGGGTGCTTACGCGCTATGAGAGCTATATTGATCTTTGCATTAGTGCCAGCTGGTATCCTGTTGCGGTTATTGAATACATCGTGGTTGAGAGCAGGATGAACCAATAAATATGGAACAGATGTTTTGGATACCTCAATGAATCTTTGATAGGTGTAGGAAGAGTTGAAAATATAGTTCATCCTGAACCTATAACTGCGTTCACAAAGCCTTTTGTAAGTAGCGAGCATTAGATCGTTCTTGAGGATCATCTTATCATCAAAAATCCTATAATCATCGGCCTGCACGAATCTATAGAGCCTTGGAACTTTTATCATGAAGCCTAGCAAGCACATAAATGGATCTGTAATGATCACATTGCCATCCTTGCAGTGTCTATTGATGTAACGGATACACTGAAAAAGGTTGATGAGCTTTTTACTTTTAGTTAATGCAATAGCACCAATGGGTTGGATCTTGATTTTTGGTGATACAAAAAATGTATGACTATCCTCCGTATTGTTAGGAAAGATAATAGTAACCGAATGCTCCTCCGCCAATACATTGGCCAATTCCACAAAAACCCGGTTACCTCCACCAGTTTTAAATTGTGGGATCACCAGGTATATATTTCTTTTAGTACTAGATGCCAAGCTCATAAGGACGAACCAACTTTACAATGAACAAACTGATGACCAACTGGAATACGGCCATAGTGATGACCATAGATTTACCTGCCCACTTTGGTGTAAACACTTCAATGAGCATTGGTATCAGGAATATCTCGGTAATACCCAACAGTTCTGAAATTCTTGCGCTAACAATATGCATATCCGATAATAGTAGATATATAACGTATCCCCAAAAATGTACTGTGAGGAAGGTTCTGAAATATTTAAACCGCTCTTGCAAAAGATCAGCTTTGTACCGCAGGAAAATATTAAAGCCCAGCTTTAGCAAAGCCATGATTATATAAACATCTGCTGTCCTGTTTCCTACACCACCCTCCAGTGTATTTTTATGCATCTCAAGCTTGTTCAGTACATACAAACCCTCTCCCAGTGGCAGACCCATCAACAGGTTGAAGGGGTGAAAAACCTTTCCTATAACAAATGCAATGATAGCTATACATATTGCATGTGAATTCTTCAACTGAAAGCGATTGACAATAAAGTAAAAAGGAAGAATCAACAAAGTAGAAGCATGAAAAAATGCACCTGCAATGACCACCAGCAGGAATAGCCAAAATTGTTTTTTGTAAATAAACTGCAGCGATAGCAACAAAGCAGATGCTGCTATTGACCCACGTATTTGCGTCATTGGATGCAGGAAGAAGTAAAAGGAGTAGTAAACAAGGAAAACGTAAATATTAGCGTGGTAAAACTTTATAATTATATACGTAAGAAGGCTAATGGAAACAAAAGCATAAAAAAACAGCACACCACTGAAATTACCGACAACAGCATCTACAATTTTGGATATGGCATTGTAGGAAAATTCAACATTCAAATTTTCCTGGTCTGAAATTGCGCCCTGATACGATAGTATATACGACCAGTAATCACCATCAACATCTCCACGTAACCCGCATAGCATTATTAGCACAAACGAAATAACGGAAAGGAAAATAGCCCGCTGTGGTGCGCCATAAATAAAAATAGCGCCACAAAGAATTACCAAAAAAAAGAAGACGTAAATAAACATAATTGCACAATAGCCGGTTTTGGCTAGCCGAACATCTTTTTAATTTTAAGAACTCCGGGTGTGTTTGCTTTATTCTTAATAAACAACTTCATCCAAAAAGCAGGGTTGATTGTACGGGTTAAATACAGGAATTTCCTAAACTTACTTGGAGCAAATAAATAATGCAGGTAATCATCAGCCATAAAAAGCAGGTTCTTAATGCTCCACTTGTTTAGATGAACCCATCGCTCTTCATGCCTTGACCTTTTTAGTTCCTGCAGCAGAATTTTGTTATGCGCTGCAATAGACGAGTGAGAATGAACACGATATTGAACCAGGGGTTGATCAACATATACCAGCTTTGCATCTAGCTGCAGAACACGCATCAACAAAATATGATCTTCCAAAATTCTGTATGAAGTTTCGTATCCTCCCACCTTTTCTATCAATGCTCTTGTATAAAACCAGGTAGGTGTATTTAAAAACTCTGCATACCTGGCAAAAACCTCTTTCTTTCTCTTAGTAGTAAGTGTTCCAAAAAAAGAAGGATAAAAAGATGTATCACCTCCAACTACTTTGTTATGTTCATCTATAATCTCAACGGCTGAATATGCGAAATCAGCATTATTAGCCTGCAGTGTATTCATAAAACTTTCAATGCAACGCGGCATCAAAATATCATCAGCAGCTATCAGTTTAATATAGTCACCTGTTGAAGCATTGAAACCTCTTTGACAATTGGCAGGCAATCCTCCATTTTTTTCTGCTACCACTAATCGGGTAGCAGTAAAAGCACCTTTGTTATCTTCTAACCAACGTGCTGCAACTTCTACAGTATCATCTTTAGATCCATCATCAGATATAATCAATTCTATGTTACCATAGGTTTGCCGCCTGATACTTTCCAAAGTGTGAATAATATACTTCGACGAATTATAAGAAATGACAATTACTGAAACCAGTGGTGTATTCTTCATATTATTCTACCACACAACCTATGCTCTTGTAAGGTGCTTTAAAATGTTCAATCCATTTGGACCACTCACCTGGCAAACATCGCTTATCCTTTTGATGCTCAAGCAGTGAACCGAGGTACTGCTCTGAAAAATCCATTGGGAAATTTTCCATCGCATCCAGGTTACCTTTCAACCATTCTTCATTCAGGTGATAATTGAAAGCGTATATATCAAGATCAACATCCTTGAACATATTGGTAGCAGATGTGATAAAAGATGTCCTGGCTACTTCCTCTGCTGTCTTGCCATATCTTGATGTTTTATTCCGATCGCTCCAGTCCAATGATTTATAAAGCTGTTGCCATTCATTCACCCGGTCATCTGCATTATCCCATAAGTATAGCCAATACTTCTTATCAAAGAAAGCAGAAGCTACTGTATATAAACTATAAAAAGGCACTACGTGTTTCCGGTCAAGCAGTTTTGTCCTGGTAAGGATAGAGATGATCTTGAAAGGGTTGTAAAAAAGAAACTTCATTACACCTTTCGCAGGTAGTGAAGGAACAAGCTCCTCTAGTCCATTACCTATTGGTGTTTTCTTACCTCTTACCATGTTCTTGTTACCATGCCATGATAACTTTAGCGTGACCATATTATTAGTCACCATCGCATCTTTTACTTGTGTAAGTGACACTGGCGATGTAATCCAAATATCATCTTCCAACAGTAAGAAGATATCTGAGACTTTACGTATCTCATTTACCCACCACCTAACCGGTATAGATGAAAGAGCATAAGGTTTACCATTTTCTACATGTTCTTTTAGCGCAGTAGATTTTTTTTGGTAATCGTTGGACCGAAGAATAACAACGTCCGGAAATAACTCCTGTATTTTATCTAAATATGCAGGTGGAGTTCCATCTTCCAGTACAGTTATTTTAAAATCTCCTTTTACGAATAAAATGATGCTCCTGATGCAACGCTCTAAATAATAGGGCCTGTTGAAAGATTTTATTATGATGTCCATTGCAGTTTTACCTTCTCCTGATGTAGTTGACAAGGTTTATTCCCAGTTTCTTTTGAGCAATGATAACCATACGAAACAATGATATTCCAATCAGCAATGCTCCAGTTAAATAAAAAATAATCGGCTTCACATGAAGCACGTTAAGTAAAACAATACCTGCAACAAGCAGAACTGATATAGCAACTGACTTATACGTATCGTTGCTCCAGGTAAAGTTGAAGTATTTATAAGTGATGAAGCTTGCACCTACCAGCACAACCAAATAATCTATAACATAAGAGATCCCAATTCCATTTAAGCCCCAAAAGTGAAGACAGACGAAAATGATCGGAATATGAACCATTTCCCACAAAATACTGGTAACGACAAACATCGTTTTCTTAGCCTTGGCGATAATAATATAACCAAGCGGCCAGCAAAGCACGCGGAGAAAACAACTAAGTGCAAACCACCGGGTCAATTCTGTACCCACTAAAAACTGAGGTGAAAAGAAAATTTCCAGTATAATTGGCGACAACAAGTACAAGCCCAAAACGATTGGCAGCGCAAATAGCAAGGTTACTTCTACTTGCTGATTTACAGCTTGCCGCACCTGCTTATTATCATTGGCTACTGCTACAAGCCGGGGGTAAAAATCGGTTCCCATAGCAATCAATACAACATTGAATCCCATGTTCACCAATCCCCATGCCGCCTGGTATATACCTACGCCATCAACTCCCTCTTCTGCTACAATGATCACTCGCAGTATATATGCCACTACACTTCCTGCCAGGGTAGTAACTAAAAAAGCCAACCCAAGCGATATCAAGAGTTTCTTCTCGCTTCGTACAATTTCTTGTGGTAATACAGATTTGGCTGAAGCAGGCACTTTGGCAGCCTGGTACCTGAACACCGCAAAGAGCAGGAATGAACTGATAATTAAAAACCAAGAGATGCCGGCATCCGCAAGTAGATACACGATAGCGATACTGCCTACTGCTCCCAGCATTGCTCCCACCACCTGTGCCACGGCAAGCCGTCGTAGTTGACGTGCCCCTTGCAGTATAGCCTTTTCGCCTGTAGTTAGGGTTTCAAAAAAAACCATTAGAGATACCAGGCTAATACCCGCCACGTAAGCAGGTTTATATTCATTGCCAAAAGATAGTCGGGCTATATATTCACTGGTTGCTATCATTGCAACCACAGCAATGATGGCTGAAATCAAAAGTAGCTTACGTATATACCGGATAATGAAGCTGGTCTTTCCTGCATTACCCTCTGCTATTGATTCAGAAATCTGCCTGACTCCACTCGATCCAATACCCAAGCCTGCCGTAGAAGTGATTAACCCGGAGACAGCCATGTAAACACCCATTACGCCAATGCCTGCAGGACCAAGTAGAACAGCCAGCGCTTTATTCTTGATTATCCCAATAATGATGTTGAAGACCTGTGAACCACCAATTAGAAATGATGATTTAAAAATCTTACTGTACGAATCTTGCTCGGTTAATTTTTCTGCAGTCGTAACTACTTCCTTTTCTTCAGTTGCCTCCACTAGAATTTGATGCCTTTGTTACAAAAGCAGTATAGATGCATTAACTATTGATGGATGTGATTGCAGCTGCCTGTGGCTTAGATGTGGATTGGAAGAAACTATTGATGGCGGAACAAACTTCCTCCACCATTTCCTTTGTCATGCCTGGCCATAAAGGTAAACTAAGGCAGGTGTCTGCTATCGTTTCAGCTATTGGAAAGCTTCCCTTGCTAAAGCCGAGGCTCTGGTAGGCTTGCTGGAGATGTGGTGGTATTGGATAATGGATAAGTGAGCCAATACCTTGTGCAGAAAGATGCTGCTGCAATTGGTCGCGTAGAGGTGTGCGAACAACATATAGATGATATACGTGTGTAGCTTGTGGATTGGTATATGGCAGGATAAGATCCTGGCTGTTACAAAGTATCTCATTGTACCAGCCAGCTATTTCCTGTCTTTGCCTTGTCCATTCATGCAGGTATTTCAATTTGACAGAAAGGAATCCAGCCTGGCACTCGTCCAGTCGCATATTGAAGCCGATCACCTCGTTGTAATATTTCTTTTGGCTTCCATAGTTGCGTAAAACAGCTGCCTTAGCCGCTAGTGCCGCATCATTTGTTGTAACAGCTCCTGCATCACCCAGTGCGCCCAGGTTCTTGCCAGGGTAAAAGCTGGTACCATTGATATGGCCCCATGAACCAGTAAGCTTGTTATTGAAAAGTGAACCTTGGGATTGAGCATTGTCTTCTATTACATAAAGACCATGTTTTTCTGCAATAGCATTTATTGATGCCATATCGCAACTCTGTCCATACAAATGCACAGGCATGATAGCTTTTGTGCGTGGAGTAATAGCCGCTTCAATATTTGCCGGATCAAGATTATAGGTTTGGATATCTGGTTCTACCAAGACAGGCAAAGCACCAACATATGATACTGCTAACAACGTTGCTATATAGGTATTGGAAGGAACAATCACTTCATCACCTTCACCTATTTCTAGTGCTTTCAATGCGATATGCAAAGCATCTAAACCATTGCTTACACCCACACAGTGTTCTACCTGGTTATAATTAGCATATTCTTGCTCAAACTGCTTTACTTGTTCACCTAATACATACCAGCCTTTATCAAAAAAGTTTTCAAAGTTGTTAAGAATCTCATGCTTAATCAACCGATTAGCAGGATCAAATGAAAGAAAAGGAATATTCATTTACTTAAAATTGTATAATGGTGGCTGCCATTGATAGTCCTACACCAAAACCCGCTAATAAAACTTTATCGCCTTTTTTTATCCTTCCTTCATTTACTGCTTCCTTAAGAGCTATAGGAATAGTAGATGAAACTGTATTACCACAATCGGATAAGTGTATAAAAAATTTTTCAGAAGGAATTTTGCATCTTTTACGAACAGTATTTAACATGAATTCATTCGCCTGGTGAAACACAAAAAGATCAATATCTTCTATTTGTAACTGATGCTTCTCTAAGGTATCATTGATAAGTGTTGGTATTTGGAAAGCGGTAAATTCGAAAATTGCTTTCCCATCCATATAAAGATTGTCATCACCCGGCATCTCACTTTCGCTGCTATCCCTCCGTAAAAAATTACTTTTAGCGCCTCCGTTCTTCACAATCAAGTATTCTGCCCCACTACCATCAGTACCATAACTAAAATCTTTGATGGAACCAGAAAGAATTCCATTGATATCATTCGCAGTAACAAGAGTAGCTGCAGCTGCATCTCCAAACAATGTTTTATTGCTCTTATCTGCCTTATGAATAAATTTTGAGTAAGTTTCTGAAGTTAGTAATAAAACATTACTTGCCTGGGAAGAAGCAACTAATCCTTTAGCTATACCTAAACCATACACAAAACCTGAGCACCCTAAATTGAAATCAAATGCACCTATTCTTTTTGAAAGCCCTAGTTTATCTTGTATGATGCAAGCTGTGGTGGGTAATAAATAATCAGGACTTTGGGTACAAAGAATAACAAAATCAATTATTCCTTTATCTATCTTATGGTTTTCAAATAATCTTTGAGCAGCAATCACAGCCATATCACTTGAAAATTCTTCCACACCTGCAATATGCCTATTGTTGATTCCAGTTTTTGTTGCAATTTTTTCAATACTCCAATCAGGATGTTCTGCAGCAATCAATTCATTCGAAAGTACTTGCTCAGGTAAGTAATATTCAATAGCTGATAGATAAACTGTTGTCACTTAGCTTTTTTTTGCTTGAACCAAATCGTAAACTTCTTGCACATTACTACAATTCTTAAACTCCTCTACAGTAATATCAACATCAAACTCATCTTTTATCATCACAAGTATTGACATTCCTGTTAAAGAATCCCAACTTTCAATTTGCCTGAAGTTAGTGAAAGGGTCAATTGTTATCTCATCTGCATCAATGAATTGCTCTTTAAACTGTTCAACAAAGGTTGTAATATCATTCATAAAAGAATACTTAATAATTTATCTCTATAGCATTTATAGCTGTTGTATGATAATTTAAAATAAAAATTATCACTATCTACCCCTATAGCTTCGGGCTTAAATTGTTTATGATAACGTAATACTGATTTATTTTCTTTTCTCACTTCAAAAGTACAGAAAGAAAAATGAAGCTCTTCGAAACCATAATCCCTTGCAGCAAGGTCTCCTAAGATCGAATATTTTTCATTAGCTGTTGGTTTAAATAACCAACTACCAATTTCGAAAGTATCTTCTTTGAAGTTGTATAATCTATTTAAACCAACGGGACCTTCATTGGACGAAATCAGGAAATAATATTCGTTTCGATGCAACTCTCTTTCTTTATAATCTCTAATCCATTCTTTTTGCTTTTCAATGTCAGTACTTGTACTTGACAAGTGTTTACTAAGCTTTGGATCTGTTCTTAATTGAACTATGAAATCAGCATCATTTTCTACTACAGTCCTTAAAGACAATCCATATTTATCGAAAGCTACCATATACTCTCCCTGTTCAACTTGCCTTTTTTTCTTAAAATTTGAAATAAGTTATTTCAAACCTTCCTTGTTACTTAAACGTTTGAAAGTTTCATAATCCCTTATATAATCCTCTTCGTTGTACTTGTGTGATGCCAATACAAGGCAGATGGCTCCCGAAGAGAAGTTAATTTCACTTGCCCATATGTAAGGAGGTATATGTAAACCGTGATAAGGCCTGTTTAGTTGAACCAGCCTCTGCACTTTACCATCATCCAGCAACACCTCGAAACTTCCACTGGCTGCCACCAGGAATTGATGACATTCTTTATGTGCATGAGCACCACGCGATTCTCCCCCAGGTATGTCATACAAATAAAAGATCCGCTCCACATCAAATGGTATCTGAACCTGGTTGGTGACTGGAGTTATATTTCCTGCCCTGAAATGAATCCTATCCAGCTGGACAATTGAGCAGTCGAAGACTGTATTAGAGGTGTTCATTTTTTAAAGCTAAAAATTCATTGAAGTCACGTATATAATCTTGTTCATCGAAAACAGTATTGGCCGAAACGAGTGCCAGGGAATTAGTAGAAAAATTTTCTAATCTTCTCCAGATCATTTGAGGTATGTAAACACCCATATAGGAACGGTTGAGACTATACTTTATTTCCTTTTTACCATCGTGAAGCACAAGGTCAAAACTTCCTGATAAAGCCACTATCAATTCAGCTTGTTGCTTGAATGCATGACTACCTCTTACCTCTCCTCCAGGTACATCATAAATCCAATATACCCGCTGAATTTTGAAAGGAATATGCTGTTCGTTTTGAAAGAATGAGAGGTTTCCCCTTTCATCGAGTATTTTAGGTAACTCTATTATGTATGGCTCTGGCATTTGCATAGGATAAGTATACCGGCTTATTAAGCCGACTTTTTCGGGTCCGAAACCTTGGGCGTCAGCATTCTCTTAATTGTGAAGATCAGTAAAGCTAATATCCCTCCTGCCAATCCAAAGATGATCGCACCTTTCAACCTGCCCATCTTCTTCTTTTTTAGCGGCAAGCGTGGTGAATCAATGATCTGGATCAAAGGAGTTTCTTTACGCAATGATATCTTTGATAGCTCCAGGTTTTTTACCAATTCCTGGTACAGTGCACTGTTTACCTGCACATCTACCTGCTTTCTTTGTACACCCGTACGAACGATCTGGCGCAGCGGATTTACATTAAGATCGTTGGTAGCTGCTACATCCACTATTCCTCCACTTATCAGTCGTCTTACCGAATCTGTCTGCCGCTGCAGGATACTTAGATTTTGCTTCCCCTTTAAACTCTTATAATCTATATAGTAGTCTATAACATTATTTACCAGGTTCTCAAGAAATAGCTTAGCAAATAATTCATCTTCGGAGCGAAAAGTAGCTGAAACAATTGTTAGTTTTTTGTCGACCCTGCCAATGTTCAAACGCGTTAATGCATCCTGGTAAAATACATCCATGATACTGTCGCGCTTCCTGTTACCTGGCTGCTGGTCTACCTCAAAAGTTACTTGTTGATCTTTGGCAAAATCTTTATCGGTAGCACGTATATAATAGTTAACGAGTAATTCCTTCTTCCCATTGATATCTACTGGTGTGAGAAAAGTATTCTCTACAATTCTCCTACTCCTGATCAATTCGATAAGATTATCTCCTTCAAAAGCGCCACCCCCACCAGCAGACATATCTATACCAAATGTTGCTGCTAATGATGCATAACCGCCTAGTCCGCCTTTACTTTCTCCCTCTGCAGCGAAAGTAAGTTCACTTGTATATTCTGTTTTTTGAGACCAGGCATACAGCACTCCAAGCACAGCAAATACAAGGGCTATAAGAGCTATTATAAGCCACTTGCTCATGATATACCTAAACCATCCCCTTATGATATGATTTACCTCAACCAGCGATATCTCTTTATCAGTACTCATCTTTATTTCCAGGCAATCATTTTACAATTAGATAATATGAAGCATTAGATCATGTTTAAAAACTGTGCTCAAAATAAATATTCAGCATATCCAAGGCACAGCTTCGCCTACTCAGTCACAACGACCTTATAACAAACTTCCCCCTGCACGTACACAAAAACATGAAAATGCCAGCTGTTACGTGAAAAGTTTCGCAAATATGGAGGAAAATCTCTTATGTTGACCTGAAAGTACCAAGTTGCCTTAAGGCAAGAAGATCCAGGTAAGTTGCTTTCGAATAGATTGAATTGATGTAATAGAGTTAAACTTACTCATTTCACTTACAGTAACTGTCTTATAATTCTTGTTCGAATCGAAATCCTCACTAAAATATCATGAGTATTATCCACTTCTTACCGGTAAAGACTTACAAGCTTACTTCAAGTTGATGATCAGAGTCAATAATACCCCCGCAAAAGATGTAAGTGCTGTAGTTATACCAACAATCTCACCAGTTGTCATCCTGCGTTTTTCGGTTTCATGTTTTTTAGGAACTATGATCTCTGCACCAGGTGTTACCCGCGGGAAACTTTTGAAAAAGAGGAAATTGCTTGTTTTGGCCGCATTACCATTTGGATAAAGAACATATACCCGCGCCTTCCGTGCATTATCTGTAAATCCACCTGCACGGCCTATATAATCCTTCAGGTCCATATCTTCTTCGTACACCACACGTGTAGGAAAAAGTACCTCGCCGCTAATCCGTACTTCCATTTTCTCTTTCGGGATATTGAGTATATCACCATCTTCCATTACAATATCTTCTTTACCTCCAGGGTTAGCCAGGATAGAACTAAGATTGATGGCGATCTGGTCTACCGGGCGTGATACTTCCTGCTCCACTTTCCCGGTGCTATCCTTCAATTGCTCCTGTATCTTGGTCACCTTTTCAGAGTTCAGCTGGTTTACTACATTATGATTGTTTACCCGTGTCAGGTAACCACCCATTTTATAAGCCTGGTTAGTTAAGCCACCAGCACGTCTAATTACATCACTTACTCTTTCGTTCTTGTTTCGCAATACATATGGTCCAGGGAAGATCACCTCTCCTTCCACACGCACATTTACCTGCGCCTGGTAACCAGGATTTCTTCTAACCACCACAGCATCATAAGGAGTTAACTGGATGTCTCTTCCATTTTGCTCCAAGTCAGCAATGGAAGTAACATCTATAACATCTGCAATCTGTATATCCGCTACACCAAAACTGTCTTTGCGTATACGGCGTGCAACTTCTATTTTCTGCGGAATAGCTGCATCTGTAAAACCACCTGCTAAAAGTATCAGGTCTTTTAAAGTCATGTTTTCTACATAAGGATAGTTACCTACACGCCTTACCTCACCTGTTATAGAAACTTGACGTTCTTCCCGCAAAAGTGTGTTTGATGTGATGATCACTTCATCATTTCGGCGAAGCTCCAGGTTGCGCTGTCCCTGCATCACCTCAGCAGGATTAAAAGCAAGATATTCAGGGGTAAGATCAGCCTTTTGCCTCATGATGATACCACGCTTTGCAAAAGCATCTTCTTTCAGCCCCTGTGCCCTCACTAAAAGATCGTACAAGGTCATACCTGGTGATAGTTCATAATCGCCAGGTAGGTAAACAGCACCAGAAACAGTAACTCGGTTGGTATAACGTTCTACCAGTTTCTTTACAAGAAAACTCTCTGCCCTGCTTGGTGTATAGGTACTGAATTGTGCTTTTTCAATATCGATGATCCTTTTTTCAGTATCAGTTGATTTATATGCGGTAACGCTGGCAGTGTAGGCGCTATCAGAAAAGCCACCTGCAAAACCTAATAGGTTTTCAAAGGTTTCACCTGGCAATACTTCAAACAACCCTGGACGCTTCACCTCACCAGCCAGCCCTACCCTTACTTTATAAGCAGGAACGCGGATAACATCCTGGTCGCGCAACTGCAGGTTACCTGCCTGGTCTCCTTTCAGCAGCACGTCATATATGTCGAGTAGCTGTATCTTTTTACCTCCGCGAATAAGTTCTATCTCACGAAAACTACCGATCTCATTCGGTCCACCAGAAAGATATAAAGCATTAAAAGCTGTAGCCAAAGATGGCAATGTATAACTACCTGGCTTTTTAACCTCTCCCAGAACAGTCACCCTTATACTCCGGATCCTGCCTACAGACAGGTTGATCTTGGTGAGTCCTGAACGTATAAGCGAATAACCGGATGTCGCCAGTTTGTTCCTGATCTTATCGGTAGCTTGTTCTAATGTAAGACCTGCTACATATATGACTCCTACATTAGGAATGATAATGCTTCCTTCAGGACTAACGGTAAGCGTATAATTAGCTTCCTGGTAACCGTAGATATTTAATATTATCTGGTCGTCCGGCCCTAAAACATAGCCAACGGGCGTTGCTATTTTCAGGTTAGGCTCAAAAACGCCACCAGGAAGGTTGAAAATTTCGAAACCGAAGATCTTCTGCGGATTTTTCACTTCTGCTATAGACTCTTGTGTTTCGTTATAACGGGTTTTATCGGAATTATCGAGTGACGACCTGTTATTGTCATTAGGATTATCTGTAGTATTTGTCTGTTGTAAAGCCTTTTGAATCCTAGTGCGCAATGCGGCAGCTTCCGAAGCCAACATTCCGCGTGATAGCATTTGCTCATACGCCTGCTGGTCAGAAACTTTGTTTTCGCGGAGGTAGGCAGCTATCTGCACCACCCTTTCCTCCGGGATGTCACTGGATCTTACATTGTAAAGATTAGAGGGAAGATTAGGTATCTGGGCAAACAAACACCAAGAGAACGCCAGCAAAACAAGGGTCAGGAATATCTTGAGCTTCGACATACTTAAAATCTGGTAAAAATTAGTGCGCAATTTAAAGGCTTTTGACAAAGGAAGTAGTTAAAGATGCTGCAGAACCAGTATTTGGAGCGGATAGCGGGTGCAGGTGAAGAGTGAGTACGAACAAAAAAAGGTAATAAGGAAGGGCCTTATTACCTTTTAATGATATGAATAAACGTGTACACTAGTTGTTTCTGATACCAATCATGCTTTTATGTTTCTATTGGTTCAGGTAAATGTTCTAATGAGGCTTGTTCACTCCTGCCAAACCAACAGTTGCCAACCTACCTTAAGGTTATGATTGAGCTTCTTTTACATGATAAACAGATGGAGTCATCACTTTCACATTGGTACCACGAGTAGTAGTTGAACTACAAATGGCGTCTATTGTTATATTAAGCCCTTCTTGTAATGTTATCTTGGGACTGTAACCAGATGCAAGCATCTTCTCACCAGAGAATTGTGTTGTAGCACAAAATTTCTTTATTCTAACACTACTGATAGCGTACCTCGTGTTGGTTATTTTAGATAATAAATCAATGCATTTAGCAGCTGAATAACCAAAAACATAAGGTATTCGTATAGGTGGCAGCTTCTTCTTCAGTACTTTTTCGACAAAAAGCAATAACTCATTAACTGAGTAATCAGGATTATCTACATAGTTGAATATGTGTGATCCATTGTTGATATTATTCAGACAATGCTCAATAAATCCTGAAACATTATCAACATAAGCTAAAGATTTTTTGTTGTGGCCCTTCCCCACCATCATAAACTTTCCATTAACCAACTGGTTCAGGAGATTATATACGTTTCCTTTATTACCCGGACCAAAAACAACCGTTGGCCGAATAACGATAAGAGTCCTTTCACCAGGACATTCCTCTTGCCATTTAACTAGTAACTGCTCTGCCTGTAGCTTACTTTTTCCGTAATGATTAAATGGATTAGGTGTAGCGTCTTCTGTGGTATCTTCAGAATTTAGGCCGTAAACAGCCACAGAACTAGTAAAAATAATTTTATTAATATCCTTTTTTATACACGTATCTATAACATTTTGCGTGCCCTGTACGTTTACATCATAATATAGGGAAACGGGTGATACATCGTCTCGGTGCTCCGCTGCTAAAAGAATAACTGCCGAGGTGTCATAAGGAATATATTCTTCAAGCTTTCCTTTATCCCTTACATCAGCGACACGGCTAAGAGAAGAATGTTGCCAGGATTGGTTTTTATCCAGGTTCAATATATCTGAAGTCGGATTTAAGAGATTAATCAGATTTGTCCCGATAAATCCGGAGCCTCCAATTATAACAGTCTTCATGTGTAGGTAGGGGGTTTGTTATACCTGAAAATTGTACTATTCTGATAACAGGACAAGCGATGGCAAACTAGTACATAATTTTCTAATCTTCTAATCCCTCAGAAGATAGAAAGGTTTTTAATTATGATTTAAGCAGGATCAGGAAATCGCACCCTCCTTCCGCAGGTAAGGAATATAAGTTCATGAGTCTATAGGACGAACCATGAAAGCCGCCTGCTAAATGTATTGTTTCAGCTTTTTAATCACACGCTTAACAGGGTAAAGAAGGGGGTATGAAACCTGATTTTCCCTAAATGCCTTTTTTATGTTGAGGTTACCAACAATGATATTTTTTAATGAACCAGTACTCGCACCTCCCATACGCATGTTCACTATTACCTCATCTAGGTAATGTGCTTTAAGACTATGTACATGAAAGAGACGCAGCATCATTTCAAAATCACTTGAAACAGCAAAGTCTGGTTTATAAAAACCAAAATCATCGTAGCATCTACGTTTTACATAAACTGCAGGGTGTGGTGGGTGCCAACCGGAAGTAAACGGTCTTTGGCGACCTGCAATCCATTTCCGCACAGGTTTGTTCATCTGGTCGCTTGAACTCATCCAGATATTACCATAAACAATATCAGGCTGAGCAGATAAAAAAGCATTTGCTACTTTTTGCAACACAGTGCTGGAATAAAAAAGATCATCTGAATTTAAGATACCTATTATTTCACCAGTCGCCATGCTAATGCCTTTATTCATGGCATCATATAAACCATTATCCGGTTCAGAAACAACGATATTTATTTTCGGACCATAGCTCCTGATAATTTCTAAGGTGCCATCAGTAGACCCCCCATCAATGATGATGTATTGGATGTGCGGATACGATTGTGAAAGCACACTTTCAATAGTTTCAGCTATTGTTTTTGCGCTATTGAAACAAACGGTGATTATAGAGATAGTCATTCTACCTGCTTATTAAGCTACTTCCTGGAAAACTTTATATACTTGCTGCAAATGAGATTCAAGTTTAAAGTTTTCATGTACATGTTGCAATGCCTTACTACTCATTGCATGATAAACTGCAGGTTCATCTACCAACTCACGAATCTTAAGAGCAATATCTGCAGGTGAACCATATGGAACTAAAAAACCTGTGCTATTGTCTAACACCATATCTGGAATGGCACGGTACCTGGTTGAAATAACCACCTGGCCATAAGACATTGCCTCTAATATAGAAACAGGTTGCCCTTCTGTTCGGTAATTGGTAGGCAGCAAAAAGAAATGAGCAGAAGAAAGCAGTGTTTCTTTTTTTTCTCCACCAACCACTCCATGAAAAATCACATTCCCATCTACATTATAATCGTGGATCAACTTGTAAAAATAAGCTTCAGGATCACCATTTCTGACCAAATCATCGTCTTCAGGACTTGACATGAAAGCTCCGCAAAAATGGCAAATGATATTCTTCTGATCATATTCATGCACAAGTATTCTTACAGCCGCAAGAACATCTAAATAACCCTTTGATTCAATCAAGTTAGACAGGAATAACAGGTGAATTTTTTCATCAGCAGTTTCTGGGAGCTTCTTCGGATAAATGTTAGCCGTTAGTGGAACTCCATAAGGAACAGCCTTTATTCTATTACCTAAAGATGGTGTTAGCGTAAAACTCGGTTTGATACTTTCACCTAAAATAATTACACGATCAACAAGTGAATAAATCTTCTTATTTAGAAGCTTAAATAAAGAATTCTTTGTACTTAAAAACTCACTATAATCTCCGCAATGAAAATGAAGGATTGTCTTATGCCCCCACAAGCTGCTCCAAAGGATGAAAGGCATATTCCGGTAAAATCCAATTACAGATCTTGCACCACTTAAATAAATAATTTTTCTTGATATTCCTGACTTATATATGAATTTAATCATCAAACATGCAAATGAAAATACTTTTTGAAGTTTACCTTTTAGGGTATCAGGTTCATGATGATCTGGAATGGGTAAAACGGAAATATCAGGATGCTTTTCCACTAAGTGCTTCAATATCCTATCAGTGGCAATAGCCTGGCCATTAACAACAGGAGGAAGTAGCCCTACAAAAACAATTTTTCTCATTGAAAGATAATTAAAAACAAAAGCCTATTCCACCTCCCGGGTACCAATGATCAAGTGGCTCTTCTTTATAGAAAAGATACTTTTTGCCTTTTGCCATCGAGAATTTCAGTAGCTCATCCGTTACATGGGAGTTATCCCCCAAAATGATCGCATTTTCAGACAGCTTTGGAAAGATAGTCTCATACTCCCTATACTCATACTCAGCAGAGTGATCACTGTCATTGATAAAAAGGTCCACTTGCTTATCAAATTGCTGCAGACTGTTAACAGAATCACCATAAAGTATTTTACCCACACTAGAATATTTACCATCCAGCATATACCCTGCTTCGGGATTAATATCTGTTCCATAGTAAAAGCCATCAAATCCTTCTGCTTTATTACGCAGCAAAGCTGCGCATAATGTGACAGCTCCTAACCCTTTGTCGATCCCTGTTTCTATAACAACTTTAGGCTTGGTGATCCGCGCCATGATATACCAGCCGATCCGTTTATGAAGGTCGCATCTCAAGTCTGCCACCGACCTTTGATCAGATGCTTGAATCTTCTTTATCACATGCGCCTTTAGTTCTTCATCATCCTGAACTTCATTTCCAAGACCTTCCACGTCTTGATAGGATCTTCCTGTTACTACAGATATGAGCTGATACAGTGTTTGCAAGTTTCTCTTAGTAAGAGGATACGTAAAATTGGTATCTTCTTTCGATGATACTGACCACTTAAGGATCTGCCAATAACGATGGTTATAGTATTGTGAGGCAACTGCAATCCGCGGCACAATATTTAAAATTCTTGAACTTCTGATAATGTTCTTAACCTGGTGTCTCATATTGATTTCTTAGGGTTCAATCACTTATTGGCTTATTGCCATACATAACCACAATTGATGATAGAAGTATAGATAAAGTATTCTCACTTTTCTTGCAGAAAGCTTACTCATGACCTATATCCATCTTCATAAGATCAATTTCCTGGTGGCGGTTTTGTTCTAGAAAGGTTGCAAGATTCAAAGCTCGATTCAGTGATTTAGAGTTCTGTTTTTTTGAAAAAAATCCTTTTACCGGTTCCTGTAGGTCTTATTAACTTTTTTACAAAATCCGAGGATTTTATAACATGTTGTATAATGCTAACTGGCACCAGTTTCTTTACCAAGCTTCTCAAGCGTAAGTTGGCAGTACTTGTTACAGGCTGATTATGTTTCCACGAAATATTCTCATAATCACTCTGAAGTGGTGGCCTGGAAAAAATTTCTTTTTTTGTAACCCTTTGCGCAATTATAAATAAATAGGAAGGTGAGGTATTAGATAACAAGACGCGGCTTTTCACTTCATTCGGGTCCGATACTTCATAAACAGTAGCACCCTTTTTATCTATGTAAAAAAGCATCCTAACAATCTTAAAACCATTTTCTTCATTAAATATCCTGAAGTATAACTCGGGACTAAACTGGTAAAATCCATGCCCGAAGAAGTTGTTCGCTGGTGTTATACCAATATAAGTTCCACCCGTCTCTAATAATTCCAAACAATTTTTTATTGCAATAGGAAAATTGAAAACATGCTCCAATGTCCCTCCGTCAACTACAGCAGTATACTTTCCTTTCAGGTGGTCAGGAATTGGCAGGTTCATATCGTGAATGATAGAAGCATTCTCATATTCAGAAGCATCTATCGAGTCTATAACAGATGCACCCAATGTTTCAAACAGTGGTTCTGAATATCCATTTTGACCTAATAAAATTTTTGAAGCATCAGCTGTTTGATAACCTGATGCAGATAGAATTTTTTTTAATTCTCCAGCAGATAAATGTAAACCCTGCCTTCCAATGGTCACTACTTTTTCGTAGCTCACTCCATCGGATTTGGCTTTCACAATAAGGCGGGCGCCATTTATATCTAAGCCCATAGTTGAAGTAAAGTATTTAGTTGATGAAGATGAAAGCAGAAGAAGGCTAGCCCTTTCTTCCTACCTTTTTCACCTCCGTCTTTATAATTGTGTAATAATCTTTGAAAACTGCATCTAATGCATCCTGAACATCTCCTTTAACTTCTTTAAATGCTGAAGGCTTTTGCTGGTAATAATACTTTTCGGCGCTAAACCATATTACTCCATTAGGTTTTTTCCCTTTGTAACCAGAATTCACTATCCAACCAAGGTGTTGTTGAAATTCTTCAGTAGGTATAGCCTGTAAGCCTTCTTCGGCATTACTGTTATGCCAGCGATGCCATATAAAAACATACACAGGCTTTTTCAACTGGTGAGCAAGTTTCATTACCACCTCCATATTATTCTTGTGGTAATTTTCATTCTGTTGATGAATATTCCTGTCAGGATAAAAATCATATAAAGAAGGCAGGAGTATGTCACACTGCTTTAGCAACTTTATCAATTTATTATTTACTGGCTCCCTGAGATCTTTCTGCCAATAAAAAGTAAATGGTATATAATAAAAGCCCCAACGAACATTAGGGCGAGTAGCTTTTGCAATACGTAAAACCGTCAAAAACTTTTCTATGGCAGCATTGAAACAAACGCTACCTACAGGACATTCTTTTAGCTGATCAAATGTTTTTCCTTCCCAATCTAATATTCCAATTCCCTTTGCTTTTACACCAGGAAAGCTTTTTGTAATGCCATCAACTAAAGCTGCCGAGTCAACAATCTCATCTCCATCCGGATCAATATACCGACCATCTATCAGTGGCACTATACTTACATTATCTTTTTTAAGCATTGCCTTTGTTGCTGGGGAAAGATCTCCCATGCAGACTATGATCTCGGTACCAAACGCAGCTCTGGCAGAAAACATCACAACTGATATAAGGAGCAGAAACCTGTTTAATTTAAATATCACTTTCTAAGGAGGCTTTTAATTTGTCTTTTGAACGGAACATACCTGATGATGCTTCTCAGCTTTTGCATGGGTGTACCAAAATGCTTCAGGAAGGCGTTGTAAAAATCAATATCGATGCTGTCTTCAAAAACAACTTCTATCTTGTCAGTCATTCGCTCTGTCTGCTGAAGAAAAATGTTGCTGCCACAATTCTCCCCTGTGCCATCAAAGCCATTATTGATAACCAAACTTTTTGAGGGATACACACTTAATCCATTTCTCTTAAACACCTGGTAATACCAGTTTATAGCCCACGATTTATTTCGCTCGGTCATAAACATGTGGTGGTAGTTATAATGAGCTAAATTGAACCTACCACGCAAAGCAAAAGAGGGTTTAACCAGGGCGGCTGGAGGTGTATCCAAAGAAAAGATTTTCCACTTTTGTTTCCACGTAGCCCAGCCCCACGATGAGATGTAAGGAAGTAAAACAGACTTTTTTAAAGATGTACTGATCGGGAACATGTAGCCTGAGACGGCGTACACATTACCAGCATTTTCATAGGCTTGCAATGCCTCATTCATATATAGGATGAAACCTTGGGAAACCACAAGGTCATCCTCAAGAACGATCACTCTTCCATATTGATTTACCAAGGTTGTTACGCCACTTACAATAGAAGGTGCTAAACCTTTATTGTTTTCACTTAAAACAAACTGGAAGCTTTTACTCCAATTTGATTGCTTTGCTTCCTCAACAAGTTGTACTATCTGCTGCTGTTTTTCTCTGTCCTGTTCGTTACGTGGACCATCGCAATAAACATATACATCTGTTTCGGCTATACCTGTTGATGACTGCAAGGAGCGCAATGTTTCCTTTAGGTGCAGCGGCCGGTTGTAAGTAAAAATAACAACAGGTGCTTTCATCAGTCTACTGCAAGTTTTTGATGATAGGTAGATGCAATGAGGACAGACCAAGGCCACAGGTCAACTCCCATAAACAATGCACCAGATAATAGTGAAGTAAATATGATAGCCAGCATGATCATACCAAAAGGGAAATACTTGCTTTGCCGTAAAAGCATGAAGGATTTGAAGATTACAAAGCCAAGGAAGCTGATAAAAAAGAACCCTCCTAAAACGCCTGTAGCCATAAGTGCTTCTACTACTATATTGTGTGGGTAGTACCCATCAAAAGTGCCAACGAAACTAGAACCAAGAAATGGATGTCGGAGGAAATCGTGCCAGGCTGCAGTAATTGAAAGGTCTCTTTCTTCTCCTTCTAAACCTTTTTCAAAGGAAAAGCTGATCCTTGTAATGAACTCAAGATCTACATCAGCAATAGAAGGCCAAACGAATAGAGCGAATGCAACTGTTAGGGCTATTCCTACAACAAAAAATTTCAATAGTCCCCTTATTGAAAACCTGTTCAAGCGCCATGCATTTACTAAAATCACAACCAGGGCTAAAGCGGTAAATAACATTGGACCGCGGGAAGCACCCATCATAATATTCAAGAGGCCAAGTAGAAGGGCGATGATAATACCTGATCGTTTAACCATATTCAGCCTCCATTGTTTTGTTATCAAAATGATCAACGAAAGAATGAAGAGATAAGAGCCATATAAGCTGATGGTGATTGGATTGATAGTTGCCTTTCCCTCATCACTCGCTAACCATAGTCTTGATTGTAATATTTCAAGGCTGAACCCTTGTTTTACTATTACTAAAAGAAAAATAATTATGTTGGATGATAGAACAAGCCCAAACATTACTGGTAGCGCTTTGTTCAGGTTGATTTTTTTTGCTATCAGTAAAATAGCTAAAGACGGTAACAGGCAATTTCCGAAGGCAAAGGAATAGATAGCAAAATTTGTATCTACATTGTTTGGCACTTTTAATATAGAAATATCGATAAACAGGCGAATGCTATAGACAAGCCAGAATGCAAGGAAAAGGTAAATAGGAATAGAGGTTTTAAAATCTTCTTTCTTTCTACCCAACACCACCAGTATAATGTATACCGCCATAGCTACACAAACCAACCGGTAAGCCATATTAAAAGGACGAGAAGAAGCTCCCAATATTGTGGGAATACAAGCAGAAATAGGATAAGCAAAACTTAATAAACATACCAACCAGATCGCTACCTTCTGAGGAGAGTAGTCCAACTTGTAAAACAGTGGATTGGTTAACTTCACTGGTTCTTCAGTTTATATGGATGATACTGTAGTTTATCAAGAATACCTTTTGCCAAACCCTCTAAGCCATATTCTTTAAATAGAATTGAATATTTAAACTTCCTGTTTTGCCAGGAAGCAATACTTGATAAGCCCCCCCTCAAATAAGATGCTACAGGTAGAGGAACGTAAACAAATTCAGCACCTGTTTTATAAATGTCAATTACCAGTTTAAGATCTCCGTACACCTTATACCGCTCAACATATTTAAGCTTATCCTGAAGTTTTACACGGTTGAAGAACATCGATTGATGACAAGTCATCAATTGACCGAAAGGCAAACTGGCAACAGAAAACGCAGGTACAAGCGAACCGTCTGCTGCCACTAATGTATCTCCATAAACAATACCAGCTTCCGGGTATTGCTGCAGTTGCAAGTCACCAATAATGCTTTCACTACAAAAAGTATCACCGGCATTCATGAAGTTGACCCACGTACCTGTAGCTCGTGCTATTCCTTTGTTCATCGCATCAAAAACACCATTATCTTTCTCTGAGACCAGGACATTAATATGCGACTTATAATTTTCAATTATCTCTAAAGTTCCGTCAGTAGACCCTCCATCAATCACTATATACTCAATGTCGGGGTATTGCAACTCCAGCACATTTTGAATAGTAGCTTCAATTGTGCTGCAGGCATTATACACAGCTGTAATGATACTAACGCGCGGAAGTTTCATTACCTGCGTTTGTTATAAAAGAGCGCTCCCATAGGTAAGGCATAAACTCTTGCCATGCATAAACCCCATCAGCATAGGTTGCTGCAGGATTATTTATTATCTGCCTGATCTTCTTCGAAACCTCTTTTGCATTGATCAGTGATGCATTGATGAATGCTGAAGAACTTAATGTATCCTCCAACTCTTCCTTCCACGGCCCCTTCATCCATTCCAACATAGGAGTATTAAATCCAACTTTCGATTTACGGCTAAGTATCTCCTGCGGCATAATATCCTTCAGCGCATCTCTCAGAATAGCCTTTGTAAATCCATTTTTTATTTTTGAATTCCATGGAATTGAAAGCAAAAAAGTGACTACCCGGTAATCTAGAAAAGGCATTCTTACTTCTACACTGCTTGCCATTGAATACCTATCGTAATTGCGAAGCAGTGTTGGCAGAATGGTATTGTGTGACATGTTGTATAAGAGTGAATTGAAGTGGCTCAGTCCCTCCAACTTCTTATATCTTTTTATAGGAAGTCGCATCCGGTTCTTAAGTATTCTGCGGTTAGCCACATGCATCAGGTTCACCATATTAATCCTTCCTACATATTGTGTCAATTCTTTTGCTGCCTCTATATTTCCAGGCCCTTTGTAACCAGCCACTAAAGTGGATTTGCGCGTGTTTACCAGTTGTTTAAATACCTTGAAATCAAAACCTTCATCAAAAGCTGCCTCGTAAAAATCATAGTTATAACCACACAATAATTCATCTGCGCCATGGCCATCAATAGTCACCACTACTCCACCTTCCCTTACAGCTTTGTACGTCTGTATCATTGGGATCGGGGAAGTCATGTATAGATCTTCACACAGGTAAATGTACTCCTGCAACTTATCATATTGACCTGCACCATCTACAGTTATAAATGTATTGTTGATGCCTAATTTATCCGTAACGCTCCTTGCATAATCAGCTTCATCCCATGGAGTATTTTTTATTGATGCAACAAAGGCATGCTGCCAATCATTTGATTGTCGCTCTGCCTTATGCTGCTTGTTTATATGATCCATGGTACAAATGGTAGCAGTAGAGTCCAAACCACCACTTAATGTAGTACCAATGGATACATCTGAACGCATTCTTATTTTGCATGCATCAATAAATAATTCACGGAACTGCTCCACTTGCTCATTATAATCAGCAGGCACCTCCTGTAAATGATCAAGGGTATTCCAGAACTTTTTTACTGACAATTGCATGCTGTCAAAATCAAACACACCAATACTTCCTGCTGGAAATCTTTTTATTCCAGCAATCAAACATTTATCTGTGCTCTCGTACAAAAAGATGTTTTGCCTGCACCAGTCAAAATCATCGGAAGGTCGCACTTCATCAAGGAAGGGTATGATGGCCTTCATCTCGGATGCAAAAACAAACTGCTTTGACAACGTGTAGAACAATGGCTTCTTCCCAAACCTATCCCTGCTAAGTACTAGTTTATTATTCAGCTTATCCCAGATAGCCAACGCCCACATGCCATTGAACTTCAGGAAGCATCCCTCACCCCATTTTGTGTATGCAGCCAGTACTACTTCAGTATCACTGTCTGACTTAAAAGTATACCCGCTCTTTTCGAGCTCTTTCCTTATCTCTAAGAAATTGTATATCTCACCATTAAATGTGATAACGTAGTTGCCATAGTGCATAGGCTGCTTTCCATTATCAGATACATCAAGAATGGATAACCTTCTATGACCTAAAGTAATATTTACATCATCACTCCAGGTACCATACCCGTCGGGGCCACGATGGTACAGTTTATCTAAGGCCTGTTTGAACGGTATTGGATCAGCAGCAGGTACTCTGCCTAGTATGCCACACACTACTTATAAAATTTCTTGGTTATTCCTCCTGTCCTGGAAACTAGTAGGAGGTCCTTGATTTTTGTTTTGAAATAACAAACGATCGGGTTCAAATTCCTGTATAAAATCAAAGTTGTAGGATAATTCGAATTGTTGTGTTGAACCACTTGCAATATTGCCCCAGCGCGCCTGTATGAATATGGGTGTCGTCCATATTGGCTCGGATCTCTAAAAGAAGCTAAGCGATATTTTTTAGATAATAAACTCAACACAGATTGATCGTGTCTATGATCAATAAAATCAGGAGCGTTCGCAACAACAGAAAGGTCATCCGAGATCACATTCCTGTCACAGCATAATTTTAAATACTCCTTTGCAAGCTTCAAGCTTTCTGCAGATTTCTTAAGCAAGACAAATGTGGCAAGCCGTTGATTAGAAGATTGAAATATTTCTGTATCGCAGCCTAATTGCTTGAAAGCATCTGCTTTGGTATACTGTCGTTCTACAAAAGGCAAGTCAAAAACCATTACATCCTGTCCAGTCCGTTCCAGGGCCTGTATCAGTTTATTTATACTACCCGTAAAAAAAGATCCGGAGTCGCAGTAAAAAAGGTAATCTCCATCCTGCAATAGCGAAAGATGTTTATTGATAAGATATGGCTTCCACAACCAGTAGCCATTTCCCCTTTTTGAAAGAAGAATTGCCTTATTCTCTTCCGAAAAACTTTGTTCTATACTTTCTGGTCCCTCTTCTATTACTTTATCAAATCCAGCAATCCATTTTCCTGTAATGGAATTCAGCCTTTGACGCCACTTCCAACCAGGAGATGCATAATTCAATAATACCTTCATCTAAAATGCAGGCTGCAACTTTCTAAACGAGAAGTTTAGGTTCTTGTACGAGGTAAAAAATAAAGTAAATGAGCCTAATACCTTAGCAGTAACAATCAACTCTAGAGACATGTAGTTTAGCAACTTTCCAATAACAAGAACAGCACACACTACTATGACAGATAAGCTAAGGGAAAGAAGCTGGCTTCGGATAATCGATAAGCCATTCAGAACATTGATTACCACCGCAGCAAAATAATTAAGGAACACAAAGAGTCCGAAGATCAGTAACAACAGGAAGCTTACATCAGCACCCACATTGAAAAGTAACTTCATTATTGGGTTGAAGAAAACAATCACTATAGCTACCACCACAGCTACCAAAGCACTTCCTCTAAAATATTTTTGTGTAACTCCTACCAGTGCTTGTATATCATTTTGTGCACGAAGATGTGTAGCCTGCGACCATAGCGGAATGATGGATATGGCATACAAAGAGATGATAACATTAAAAACCTTGTTGATGATAGCATAGGTAGCCATTGCTCTAACACCAATTGTTGATGATACAAGGATAGCATCAAAGTTTACCAATACCATGCTAACCGCCTGGAGTAAAAAGAAACCAAAGCCAATCTTCACGAGGCTGTAAGACTCTTTAATGAAGTTGGCGTTCCATATGAACCTGAATCGGATCTTTCTAAAAAGAAAAATTATTAGAGGGACAGAAGTGACCAATTGGCTGACTACAAAATAGGTAACAATGGTAGCTAACTCTGCTGGCTCTGCCTGCACATAAGCATGCACCTGCAGTGCTGCATAAAAAAGAAAAACCTGCAGGAACTGAACAATGCTATTTAATTGGCTGCGCTGGATAGAAAACGCCAGCATATTTCCCAGCACCAATAACAGGTTGAAACAACTAAACACGTACAAGGCCTGGAATGAACTCTTGATCTCCGATGTTGTGATTGTGGTCTCTTTGAATAAAAACTGTGGGTCAATACCGGATATGAGCAAAAGGCCAATAGGCAATAGCCCGATCAACAAAAGCACCAGTAGCAAGATAACATTGCTAATGTTTTTGTTCAAAGAGTGCTGATCGTTGTGAGATATGTTTTGGGCGGTAGCATTTCGTAAACTGTTACTTAAACCAAAATTGGCTAATGCTATGTATTCAATTGCTACAAGAAAAACCTGCCAGATTCCAAATCTTTCAGTGCCCAATACCTGCAATAAAGCCCTGATGGTAAGAAAAGAAAACAACAGGTACAGCAACCTAAAGAGGTAGTTGTAAACATGTGGCCGCAGATCTTTGGACAGTAGCTTTGCGAGCATTACTTATAAAGTTGAACCAGTATTACATCAGGCAGGTATTTATCATCTACCTGCTGCCTTTGTTTTTGATTTTGTAAAACCTTGGCAAAAGCCAATGGCGATGCAACAATACTGGCAGCAATTTTTGTTTTTGAAGATTGCTTCATTTCCTTTACCAACCTCCAGGTTGTAAAAGCCCTGCTCAATGGCTTTACTGCATCCTCCAGCCAAACCTTTACTTGTAACTGGCATTTTGCTGCTAATGTTTCGTATGCTTTAATTGTCCACCTTGTCATGTGGTGTGGCGGATGGTTAAGCGGGTCATACCAATCAGTTTCAAAACTCATTGGTGATAAAGGTGTACTAATAAATAAAGCACCACCTGCTGCAAGTAAGCTGGCTGCAGTGCTTACAAAACCCTTTGGATCCTCTACATGCTCCAGCACGTGGAAAGCAACAATGACATCGTATGCCAATTCCTTCTGCCTGCACAGTTCCACGTATTCATCCAGGTATGAATGATATGCGTTTAATCCTGCATCAACACATGCTGCTACACTTTCCGGTGTGGTCTCCAACCCATCTATTTCTGCATTTGGGCACTTCTCCTTAACCAACTTCATGAACAATCCACTGCCACACCCAATATCCAACACTTTTACTTTTTTACCAGTGGGTAAAGAATTGATATGATCTATTACTTGCAAGTACTCAGAACGCAAGTGAGGATAATAGGTAGTTCGCGTAGTAATCCATGAATAAAAAGCATCATTTCCTTGTATAAGCGGGTAAGCAAATTCTAGTGTACAACCTTTGCACTGATGGATAAAATAATCTGTATCCAGTATCTTTCTATCCACCTTACTGGAATAATATTTTTCCAGGTTTTCTACAATGAAAGCCTGGCTAAGCTGTTTTACCTGGTTGGTAGCGCTTGCACAAACAGGACATTTTACTTCCATTTGCATTATTGTAATTAGGTAGAATATTTAGTGTAGGATCGCTTTATAACCAGGTATAACGCTGTTATGAAGAAGCATGCTAATGCTCCTAATAACATCAATTTTATTTTACCGGCTTTCACTCTTTTCAACGGTAGTTGAGGCGTATCAATTACCTGGTAAAGAGGTGTCTCTTTCTGCAGGTTAATTTTAGCTAGCTCCAGGTTCTTAATGATCTCACCATAAGCAGCACTCATCACCGTACTATTTACCTGTTCTCGCTGTATAGGCGCCCTGTTAATCTGCAATGCCGGGTTTAAATTGTAGGTTCGGTCAACGTGTGAGGCTGTAGAAACAATGCTTCCACCTAAGACACGCCTGATGCTGTCAGCTTCACGTTGCAGCATTTGAAGATTTTGCCGAGCAAGGTAGGTCTTGGTCTCTATATAAAAGTTGGCTGTTTCATCCATCAAAAAGCGCGTAAGAAAACAGGAGATAACTTCATTGGTAGAAGTTGTACTCACCTGGAAGACACTTAACTTTTTATCTAAACGAGACACTGATAAACACTTCTTTACAATCATTCCATGTAGCTCTCTTAAAAGGCTGTCCTGCACAGGAGTGATGGCCGCAGCATCTGCAGGAAAAGGAAGTAGCTTCTTTAACCTTTCACTCTTAGCCCAACTTTCATCCAGCTTATATTCTTTCATTAGCAGGTTTGCCAGTATTTCATCCTGGCTTTCCGGCTTCTTTAGCAAAGCTGCTTTGATCATCCTTTCCGACTTAAAAAGCGTGAGTATGTTATCTCCTGCAAAAGCGTTGTTCGTACCGGAGCTTCCAAAATCCACGCCCAGTTGACTTGCGACACCTGATAAACCTGTCGGTTTATTTTCTGAAGAAAGAACAAAGGTGAGTTGACCTGTGTAAGTTGGTTTAGAAACTACAGCTACCACATAACCAGCCATTACCCCGATCACGGTCGAGACAGCCAGCACCGGCCATTTTCTTAAGAAAAAGCGCACCAATGCCCCAATTTTAGCAAATAGTTCTTTGACTGTTATTTCTTCTTTCAAGCTGATTGTATTACCTGGTAGAATTTAGAATTGCTATTACAACACCAGCAAGCGATGCAAATGCACTTGCAAGACCTACTGTTTCTGCCGTAGTTCTTCGTGAAGGCACCTTTTCTACCGTATGAGGAATAATGATTTGAGAACCTGGCTTTACTTCAGGGTAGTTTTTGAAGAACAAAAATCTTCGGGTAGTGGCTGCTTTACCATTCGCATATAAAACATAAGCTTTGGACTTACGAGCGTTGTCAGCAAAACCACCTGCATCGCTTATATATTCTTTTAGCGATTTATTGGGTGCATATGGCACTTTGGTTGGAAAAAGTATTTCGCCCGTAACCGAAATCTCTTCATCATTTCGAGGAACAAAAAGTTCATCACCAGGTTTTAGCAATAGATCGTATGCATTACCTGGCTTACTTATAATCTGCGATAGGTCAAGAGGAATAAGATCATAAGGACGATTAATTGAACTGGTTACGGTACCTGTAGTATCCTTCATTTGTCGCTGGATCTTTTCAACTTTAGCTGCTTCTACACTTCGTACCAGGTTTCCGGGGTTATGTCTTACCAGGTATGCACCATCTGCATATGCCTCAGGGGAAAGTCCACCAGCACGGCGCAAAAGATCACTAACCCGCTCCATCCTATTAGCAATTACATAAGGCCCCGGGTACTGAACCTGGCCTACAGCACTAACAGACTCTAGTTGTAAATACCCCGGCATCCGGCGAACCGTCACAACATCATAAGGATATAATGTAATATCGTGCTGATCGAATGAAAAATCTGTTACATCAGTAATCTCTATTATTTCACTCAATCGTGCATCGGTAGCAGTAAGTGTATCACGTCTTATGCGGCGGGCAATCTCAATTCGCTGAGGAAAGGCTGCATCTGAAAAACCTCCAGCTTTGAACAATAACGACTTTAAGGTTAAACTGTCAGAATATTGAAAAGCACCCGGGTTCCTTACTTCCCCTTGTACAGTTACTGAAAACTGATCGCGCAATTCAAAGATGGAAGAAATGGTCACTTCATCTTCCCTCTTCAATGGCAGGTCATTGATCCCCTTCATCACATTCATCACATTGAATGGGATGATCTCAACAGACAGATCTTCTTTAAGTCTCTTCACGTGCCCTCTTTCTGCAAAAGCATCTTCACGTAAGCCATCTGCTTTTCTAATTAAGCCACCTATGGTTAAGCCATCTACTAATTCAAATGTTCCTGGTCTTAATACAGCACCTGCAACGGCTACCCTGTTCTGGTACCTATCTAATACCCTTGCCACTTCTATTACGTCACCCGAGCCGGGGATGTAATTCGGGTATTGATTAGCATCAAGATCCAGTACACGCCTATCACGCGGAGTTATTTGTTGCACTTTTACAGAAGCCCGGTAGGCATTATCTGTAAATCCACTCGCATATTGAAGCAGGATATTGAACGTTTCTTTTTGAAGTAGTTCATAAAAACCCTGGCGCCTCACCTCTCCTGCCAGTTCCACACGCTTGTTGTATGGTGGAATACGTACAACATCATTTTCGCGCAGCCGTACATTATCTTGTTGATCACCTTTCAGTAAGAAATTATATAGATCTATTTTACGTTCCACCTTATTACCCCGTAGTAATTCTATTTCTCTGAAACTACCAATAGCAGAAGGACCACCAGCCAGGTAGAGAACATTAAAAAGCGTAGAAAGTGAAGAAACGGTATATGTTCCTGGTTTTACAGCGCCAAGTACAGTAACTCTTATACTTCTAATTCTTCCTAATGTCACCGACAGCTTGGATGCACCAGTTCGCAAAGTACCGTATGCAATAGAAGCCATCTTGTTTTTGATCCTTGAACTTGCAGCCTCTACCGTTTCACCAGCTACTCGTATCAAACCTACATTAGGAATATAAATTGATCCTTCAGGAGATACCGTTAAAGCAAAGGATGCTTCTTGAACCCCGTAAACACTAATCAGTAACTCATCATCCGGCCCGAGTTCATAATTAACAGGAGTAGCAATTTTGAGATCAGGCTGAAAGGACAATGAAGTTGTTCCAAATAATTCAGAACCAAATACTGTACTTATGGGAGACAACATAGCGGCAGATGCACTGGTGGCTACTTCAGTTGCAGTATAAGTTCTGCTGGCCGTTCCATTACTTGGTGTAGATGTACTTCCCTGGAGGGAAACCAACCTTTTCCGGAGAGCAACCAACTCTGTAGCAGGCAGCCGCCGTGAAACTGCCAACTGCTCTGCCTGGGCCTCGGTAAGACCCATAGATTTCGCCTGTTGCTGAAAGCTTCGCAGTTCCTCATCCGTTAAGCTGCTAATTTTTACATTACTCAGATCACTCGAATTCAGGTTGAACTGCGCCTCTACAGAAGCTGAAAAAAACAGGAATAGAATAAATAAACGTAAGTACCCACTCATATATACTAGTTATAGCTTCGCCACCTCAGTCACATTAGCTGATTGATAATACAAAAAAAGGCAACATACCATGTCACCTCAGTTACTAGAGCCTATCAGTTAACAAATACTGGAAATATCACAAGAAGAAACACCTCTTTCCATTTCAGGGTCACGATTGAAAATCGCATAAATATATAGACAAATACAAATGCACCATCATTAAAGAATACTTAGAAAAGATCTTCCATTTGAAATTTCTTAGGAAGAGCAATTATCTTCCATCCGAAATTCTTGTGCATGATTAAGAATCTAGCCTCAGCTTCATATTTTAAACAGATGCCGGAAGCAGTTAAGTCAATCTTGCTCAAGGCCCTTACACTCTTCATAATATGGAAGTTGTTGTATCACCTGGTTCTTTATCCATTTAGGTTTCCTGATCGTGATCTCACACAATTAACCGCAGCACACACATCCTGGCTTTACAATATTTTATTACCGGGATCAAATGCCACCTTAAAACATGAAGAGTTACCGGACTTTACCAAAACCAGTTTGTTGGTGAACAATAAAACAGCGGTTGGGATAGCAGATGGTTGCAACGCACTTGAGATACATGTCCTTTATGTTGGCTTCCTGCTGTGCATTCCAGCTTCCCGGAATAAGAAGTTGGCTTATATAATCCTCGGTATTGCCGGTATCTATATACTTAATTTATTCAGATGCTTTGGTCTTGCCTGGCTGTACCTGCACAATTATTCAATAGCCAATTTTGCTCACCATTATTTGTTCAAGATGATCATCTATGGAATCATATTCTTCACATGGACAAGGTTCGCAAAAAACTTCTTCAGGAATGTCTAAAAGGATCTGGTGGGTGGCTGCTGGCATTACCATCATCTACTGGGGCACTTACCAGGGCATAGAAGGCTACAAACTCTTTACTTACATCAAGCCGATCTATAAATATTCAATCAACTTCTTTTTATTACTGTTGGTTTATCTTGTTGGATGGTATGGGTTGAAGAAAGAAAAAAAAGACTGGATGCAAGGCACCTGGTTTTGGGTGTATGGCTTCGTAATCTTGGGCGTACTGTTCTTTGGTACGCTGGATCTACTTTTTGGCGTAGGTAATACAAACTTGCGAAACTTCCTATTTAGCCTGAGAATGTTTTTCACAAGTCCCCTACCTTTTGGAATACTTGTACTACTGTCACGGATGGAAAAGCCAGTTGCTGTTGGCAATAAGCAACAGTAAATTTCGCTTTACAGAACAGTAACTGTATTCATCAAAGATCCTCTCCCAGTTACACGTACCACATTGGCTACATAACCATTTTTTCAAAAAAGACATGCTGACTACAAACAGCTATAAAGCAAAATAGCGGCTGGTAACCAAGCCGCTTTATCACAATCAATCTTTTAATCTACTCAGTAACTTCTTTGCTATTTCTGTTCTTTCTTGCATCGTAACCTTTCTTGGCTACATAACCAACGCCTGCAGCCAATAGTAAACTCAAACCACCATCAATAGGGGCATCAGGATCACCGCCCGGATCAATATCGGTCTGTGCATTCAGAAGTACCGGCATCATAAAGGCCACCAGGATAAAGAAGGCTGAAAGAAGTTTAGATCTCATAACAGTTTGTTTAAGCTTACATGTATATGTTCTGGGATATTCAATGGCAAATAGTTATGGTACAAGTTCTTTAATAGACAATAACTATCTGCCAAATATAGTCGGGCAATATGGATTAATGAATAGGTGAACGCGCAATGTGATTAAAAATAAATTAAATGTAACATTGAACTTGAATAATGATAACACCACTCTTATCAGCCTAGATTTATAGAAGAAAATTTTTTGATAACATCATTGAAACAACAAAGCCCCTGGAAGAGGGGCTTTGTAAGTTTGATTGTTCTTGTATTACCTATCGTTGGATCATTACTTTCAGCATTTGAACTCCGTCACCAGAAATCACCTGTACGTAGTACATTCCTGAAGCATGACGAGTTAGATCGAATGGAACTGAGAGCAATGCTGTCTTACCTGTTAGATCTATCTTTTTCTGCTCTACCATTACACCGCTTTGGGTCATCACCTGCAATGTTACCTGCTGTACAGAAAGATTAGAAAGTTGTACAGTGAACCTGCCTGATGATGGATTAGGGAATACTTTTGCATCCACCTGCTGGTTGACCGGCTGCGTACTAACATAAACATTACGTTCTGAAACCTCGCCAGATCCTGCTTGTTCACAAACTACATTCACAGTAGCTGTAGCCGATGTTGTATTTCCATTTACATCACTTGCTGTGATGGTAACAGTATATACACTTGGCGCAGGTATTTGATATCCGAATGTTCCAGCCAGGTACCTGTTTGGTGTTGCATCTGGATTACCAGGATAATTGAAACTAGCTCCTGGTTCACCATAAGCACTGTTGCCGTTGTAGCTGATGGCACCATTACCCAAATCGCCTGATGGATAGCTGCTCATTCCATCAATAGCAGCATTACCATTTAGCTCTGTAGCATTGTATCCCTTTGCAACCACCATGTAATTACCTTGTGGAAGAAAGACAGGAGAAATACTTCTTATACGGAAGCCACTCACCAATGGATCGCTACTGCCGGAGATGGTTACATCCAGCCCAGGTACAATAGCTTTTGTAGTTGCATTGAATATAGCCACACGTACTCCACCATTTATTGATCCTGTTATACCGTTCGCCTGGTGGTCGAAAGCACCTAGTTGATTGATGAAGATTCCACTGCCATTATGCACAGTGAATGGTGTACCGAATTCACCACCGTAACCCTGGTTCCCCGTGCTAGATGGTGCTACAATTGCTTGTCTAGTAGGTGAACTGTTTCCACCACCTGAACATGTGAACTGCGTTTGGCTTAACTGGATACTGTTGAAGTTAACAGCACAATTGTCACTGATCGATTGTATTACATCAGCAGGTTGTATGGTAGCTATACCATTTGCACCTGCTTTGATGGTTGCTTCCTTTGAAACAATTACAGGTGCTGTTGTATCATTAGCACATGGATCAGCTGGCGGAGGACAGATCAATGTTACTGTTGCAGTAGCATAGCCTATGTTTCCGTTTACGTCTTTTGCTGATACTGTTACTGTTTGTGTATTGCTACCTACAATGCTGTACAAGAAGTTACCTGCAAGGTATTTGTTGGCGCTACCATCAGGATTGCCTGGGTAGTTGAACACTGCAGTACTTGCATTACCTTCTCCATACGCACTGCTACCACTAAAGCTGATGGCACCGTTGCCATTGTCACCGGCAGGATAGCTGCTCATTCCATCTATAGCTGCGTTACCATTCAACTCATTGTTGTTGTAGCCTTTGGTAACCACCATGTAATTACCAGGAGCCAATGTCACGCCGCTGCTCAACTTCTTGAACCTATAGTTGTTGATGAAGTTGTCGCCATTGCCGGTTACTACCACATCTAAACCAGGAACAATTGCTTGTGTAGCTGCATTAAAAATGGCTACACGAATACCGCCATTTTGTGTTCCATTGATACCATTGCCCTGGTGATCGAATGCACCAAGCTGGTTGATAACAATACCACCTTGTGCATGTACTGTAAATGGATTGCCCAATTCACCAACAAATGATTGATTACCGATGTTGGATGGAGCTGCCATTGCACTACGTGTGGTAGCATCGCCACCTGTGCAGTTTAGCTGTGCAGGCGATACCTGGACAGAATTAAAGTCAACCGCACAATTGTCACTGATGAACTGTACAAAGTCAGCAGCATTCAATGTAGCACTACCACTTGCATTGGCTGTTACCACTGCATCTTTGGTTGTGATCACCGGTGCTGTTGTATCATTAGCACATGGATCAGCTGGCGGAGGACAGATCAATGTTACCGTAGCGGTTGCATAACCTGTATTTCCATTTACATCTTTTGCTGACACGGTCACTGTTTGCGTATTGCTGCCTACAATGCTGTACAGGAAGTTTCCTGCAAGGTATTTATTGGCACTACCATCAGGATTGCCTGGGAAATTAAATACGGAAGTACTTGCATTACCTTCTCCATAAGCACTGCTACCAGTAAAGCTGATGGCACCATTGCCATTATCACCTGCAGGATAGCTGCTCATTCCATCTATAGCTGCATTACCATTCAACTCGTTGTTGTTGTAACCTTTGGTAACTACCATGTAATTACCAGGAGCCAATGTAACGCCGCTGCTCAACCTCTTGAACCTATAGTTGTTGACGAAATTATCACCATTGCCCGTTACTACCACATCTAAACCTGGAACAATTGCTTGTGTAGCTGCATTGAAAATGGCTACACGAATACCTCCATTTTGTGTTCCATTGATACCATTGCTTTGGTGGTCGAATGCCCCCAGTTGGTTGATAACAATTCCGCCTTGTGCATGTACTGTAAATGGATTACCTAATTCTCCAACAAATGATTGGTTACCCATGTTTGTTGAAGCAGCCATTGCACTACGTGTGGTAGCATCGCCGCCTGTGCAGTTTAGCTGTGCAGGTGATACCTGTACAGTATTAAAATCTACCGCACAATTGTCACTGATGAATTGTACAAAGTCAGCAGCATTTAATGTAGCACTACCACTGGCATTGGCTGTTACCACTGCATCTTTGGCGGTAATCACCGGTGCTGTTGTATCGTTTGCACATGGATCTGCTGGCAGACATGTTAAGGTTACAATGGTATTTGTTTGGGTAACATTACCCTTAACGTCAGCAGCAGTTATTGTAACTGTATGCTCAGTAACACTTGCTATCGTATAAATGAAGTTTCCATTCAAGTAACGATTTGCTGTAGCGTCAGGATTGCCTGGATAGATGAATGAAGAAGATGTATTATCCTCACCATAAGCGCTTACCTCGTTAAAGGCTATTGCTCCTGATCCAAGATCACCAGCAGGATAAGTTGTTCCTGCAATAGCTGCATTACCGCTTCTTTCACTGCTGTTGTAACCTTTCGTCACCACCATATAGTTACCTACAGGAAGTAGAACAGGGTTGATTAGTTTGTACCTGTAGTTATTTTTAAAGTTGTCTGCATTCCCTGCTACAATCGCATCCAAACCAGGAACAACTGTTTTAGTTGCGGCATCAAATATGGCCACCCTGATACCTCCTTGTTGTGTACCAGTAATACCATTTCCTTCATCGTCGAAAGCACCCAGCTGGTTAATCACAACTGGTTTGGTTACAGAGAATGCATTTCCTAACTCTCCATGGAATACCTGGTTACCTTCTTTTGAAGGAGAAACAAAAGGACTACGTGGCGTTGCATCAGCCGTATTACCGCAACTTAACACTGCAGGACTTATCTGAATACTATTTGCATTAACTGCACATTCATCAGTAATAGATTGAATAACATCTGACTGCTGTATAGTAACAGAACCACTGGCACCCGCTGTAATTGCAAAAGCTTTTGCAATGATCACCGGTCCTGTTGTATCATTCATACATGGATCTGCATCACCTGTACATACTACTGTTACTGTTGCTGTATCTGTTGCAGCATTACCGCTAGCATCCCAAGCTGTTACCGTTACCGCATACGTACTGGTGCCAGGAAGTGTATAAGTGAACGAACCTGCCAAGTAACGATTAGGTGAATGGTCTGGATTGCTTGGATAGCTGAATGTAGAAGGATTGTCTTCACCATACATACTATTACCATTGTAGCTAATTGCACCATTTGCCAAATCACCAGCTGGATAGCTGGTAGCACCAGCAATAGCTGCATTTCCATTCATCTCGCTTGCACCAAATCCTTTTGCTACTACTACATAGTTTCCTGGAGCCAGGTGTACTGCAGGTATGTTCTTGTAACGAAACCCATTAACAAGACCATCCGCATTACCAGCAATGATTGTATCCAAACCCGGAACAATGGTTCGTGTTGCTTCACTGAAAATAGCCACACGTACACCACCATTATTAGCACCGTTAATACCATCACCATTATGGTCAAAAGCTGACAGCTTGCTGACCATGATACCAGCAGGATTGTTAACACTGAAAGGTGTACCCAATTCACCGCTAAAAACCTGGTTACCTATAGAGGTATTTGCTTTGATGGCTTGGCGCAATGTAGCATCTGCACCGCTTGAGTTTGCACAGTCAAACACTGTCTGGCTAATGAAAGTGCTGTCTGCATTTACTCCACAATTATCTGTAATGCTTATAATGACATCCGAAGGAACAATTGATGCTGTTCCGGTAGAGTCTGTTTTTATAGTTACGTTCTTCACTACAATAACTGGCGCCACAGTATCAGCCTCTATTCTTATCACAACTGAATCTGATAGTACAGAACAACCATTCGGCTGGCTTATTTTCACCTGGTAAGCACCAGCTGCACCTGCAGTATAGGTACTGTCAGTTGCACCGGCTATGTCATTACCTCCTACTATCCATTGGTAGCTATAATCTGCACCTGTGTTGGCAGTAAGAACAACCGGTTGACCACAAATAATTTTGGTACCACTTGATGCGATGGTGGCTGTAAGACCTGTGCAATCTAAACCAGCACACTCACCCGCAGGTTGGAAACCAACTGCACTGGTTGAGTCGATGCCACTCCTTAACCATGAATGGTAGATAACAGCAGGCGTGACTTTACCTGCAACGTAAGAAGCTGAAGCATCTCCATACCAGTTGCAATCGCCGTTTACGGTAGCACCCATGTCGCCACTGTTGACAGACAATGAGTCGTTGGTAAAGCTGTTGTTATTGATCTGGATTGTTGCTCCTGCTGGTACATTACCGTAACCAACATAGCTGTCTTTACCAGTAGATGACTGATCGTACAGCACTACAGACTGCTTGAAACCATGTACCAGGTTGTTCTGTACACTTACAACTGCAGTTGCAGGCATCCAGCTATTGGTTGTGTTGTCGGTGATGATCGTTATACCAGGATTGTCTGGTAATGGGAAACCAGCAGGTACCGGCAACATGTTCGCTGTACGGTTCAGTACGATCTCATTGTTTTCCAGCACAGCCTGCTCTATGTTACCTCTTACTGTAACAGGCCTGTTGTACTGGCTTTCAATGGTGCTAAAGTCACCTGTGTACGTAATGCGATTGTTACTGATAGAAGCAACTGTATTCTTCGTAGCATTTGCAAACGTCACTATCATAGAAGCCATTAGCTGGTTAGCCAAACCTACCACAGGTTGAGCGTTGATGGTGTTGTTCTGAATGCTGATGCTATTGATTGCTGTACCAGTTGTTGCACCAGTACGATTGAAGTTCATGAAAGGAGCACCACCAGTTGTGTTTGCCATCTTGTTATTGGCAATCACTAATGTGGTTGCTTCTGCCAAGGCATTGGAATATGCAAAGGCTGTTGCACTGTTGTCGATCACGTTGTGGGTGATAGTTGCCCTAAGCATACGCGGACCGTTGATAGCCGTTGCTGGCTGATCTATTGTATTACCAGTCACCACAACAGAGTCTACTATACCTGTTCCACCGAAGTTCATCGCGGTCTGTGTTCTATAAGTAGAACCTGTTACCACAAACGAGTTCTCCTGTACAAGTATATTCTTCAGGTAGTTTACATTGATAGATGTACCACCGGCACTACCTGATTTTTCGAACCTGTTATTTGTTATCTCCACACCAGATGATGTGATCTGCTCAGAGGCAGCAGCAAACCTACCGTTAAGGTTGATCACATTCCTGCCCTCAGTATTGGTGATCTTGAAGATGTTGGCGCTGATGTCAATTGATTTGAAACCTAGCGTATCATTCATTGCAAACGCTGGCTTGTTACCTGCATCGAACGTGAACCCATTGAAGCCCAGGAAGCTGGTGCCAATATTGAACGTTGCACCTGTTATAACTGCCTCTGCGCGGCGTGCTGTGTTAGCAGCTTTTGCATTGGCTGTATCATTAGGTGATATTGTACTATTAGGACCTACAAAAGTCAGAGGCTTGCCAACAAATATATCGGTTGCAGCATAAGTACCTGCATCCACAAATATGGTATCGCCTGCCTGTGCTACATTATATGCATGTGCTATGGTAGCAAACGGAGCAGATGCTGTACCAGCATTGGCATCGTTACCCACTGCAGATGTAAATACGTCTCCGGTGTTGCTGTTATCATTTACGTAGTACCTGGTCTGGCCAGAGATACATGCATTAGCGACAGGTTGGAAACCAACATCACTACTTGCGTCTGTACCATTATTCAACCAGGTTGACTGGCTAACTCTAGATGTTACTTTACCTGCTACATAAGTAGCGCTTGCGCCACCGTACCAGTTACATCCAGCCATTACCACCTGGCCTGTATCTCCCGCATTAATTGAAACAGAATCATTGATGAAGCTATTCTCAACGATGCTCACGTTGACACCTGTTGGAATATTTCCAAAACCTACATAGTTATCGCCTCCTGCGGTGCTATCGTTGTAGTCGTAGAATGCAATGGAATGCTGATAGCCAGTTATCTTATTGTTTGCAAAAGCAAGATTTGATCCCGGTGTTAGCTTATGTGCGCCAAGATCTGTTGATACCACCATTGCCGCTCGAAACACTGACGGTATAGATGTTACCGGCAAACCTGTTCCGGAAAACGTTATTTCATTGTTGGTTGCAGTCAATCCAGCGTTTTTACCATTTAAGGTTATACCCTGGATAGCAGATGTAACCTGGCTGAAGTTGCCCGAATGGATGATGCGGTTACCGCTGATCGTCCACTGTGGATTTACTACACTGGCCAATACCTGGTTAGTAATTGCCGGCGGCACAGTTGTTAAACCTGTCGCGTTTATACTAATGGTGTTGTCTTTGATGACTGCTTTTGCTGTACTACCTGCAAAACCTCCCTCAAACTGGCGGAACACGATGTGGTTGGTACTTGCAACAGCAGATTCAAGCACATTTTTACTTACAGCAACATCAGTGGATGCTCCAAACACTGTTTGCACAAAGATGCCTTGGTTATAGTCCTTCACAAGGTTGTTACTGATCACTCCTTTGCTTACATACAGCGTATGCACACCTTGCTGTACGTTAGCCATGGTGTTACCATCCATCAGAAACTGGTGAACCAGTCCAAAGCTTCCAAAACTTATTGAACGCATATTTCGTACACCAGGCGTGGTTCCAACGAAGGTGTTATTGGTTACGCTCACGTTCTTCATGTATCCGAGCGTGATGGCGGTTGCCGCAGTATCCGATACTTTCTCAAAACGATTATCATCAAATTGATGACCAGCTGATAAAAGCGAGTCAACATATATATATGCCGGACCTGCCAAACTTATAGCTGTACCCGAGGAAACAGTAACGCGATTCTTTATGAAGCTAAAGCTGTCAACTGCAACATTGGCAAGTGTTACAAGTGACCTGCTACCTGGCACGAAAGAGAATCCACGCATGGTAACGCCACTAGTATGCAGATCAAATCTTCCATTTCTAACAATTGACTCTGTATACCTGCTGGTATTTGCCTGCAGCTTATCAGTAGCATTATTAGGAGAAACAGATTGGTTAGCCCCTACAAACACTACTTGTTTATCAAGGGTCAAAGTTGTACCACCCAGATCATAGTTACCTGCATCTACATAAATAGTACTTCCTGCCGGTGCTACTGAATAGGCTTTTTGTATGGTAGCAAACGGGCTGGCAGCTGAACCATTATTATTATCATTTCCAATAGCAGTGGTAAACCTGTCGCCGGTTTGCGTGCTATCGTTTACATAGAACAATACCTGGTTGCCGAAGCAAACGTTTGGCATCGGTTGAAAACCTGTTTCAGTGCTTGCATCTGTTCCATTTACCAGCCACTTTGTTTGACTCACTTTCGATGTGACTTTCGTTGCAACCTGTGTTGCAGCATTGCTACCATACCAGTTGCAATCTGCATGCACTACGTTACCTGTATCGCCAGCATTGATAGAAATAGAGTCGTTGGTAAAACTGTTGTTGTTGAAATTGATAGTAACACCAGCAGGCACATTACCAAAGCCAGTGTAAGGATTGGTATTGACGCCGCTTGTGATACCGTCGTACAAAGCGATCGAGTGCTTGTAACCTCTCAACTTGTTGTTGTTGAAATTGAGGGTAGAACCAGGCGCAATTGCATTTGCACCGCCATCGGTAGCCAGGAACATACCCGCCATGAACATACCAGGAGTAGCAGAAGGTTGTAAACCTGTACCTGTATATGTTACTTCATTACTCTCTACTGTGGTGTTGGTGGTGTTACCATTTAAGCTAACGCCCAGTAGCGATGAAGTATAGCTACTGTAGTCACCAGTGTGAACGATCCTGTTTCTCCTGATCGTCATTTGAGGATTGAGTACAGTACCTGTAACCTGCGTAGAAATAGCAGGTGGCATATTGGTCAATCCTGTTCCATTTGCAATAACAGTATTGTCTTCTATCAATGCCTTTCCACTACTACCAGGGTTTGCGCCTTCAAACAGGCGGCAAGTAATATGGTTAGAAGTAGGGAAAGCATTCTCAAAAATATTTTTGGTGACAGTGATATCTGTAGAACCAGGTATTGATGCCTGTAGCATCAGTCCGTGGTTGTACTCACTAATGTTGTTGTTGGAGATCGTAACCTTTGCAACCCTTAATGAGAACAAGCCGTAGTTAACGCCTTTCATGGTGTTACCGATCAGCCTGTATTGATCAACAATACCCGTCTGGCCAACCACATTGATGATGAAACTACGCGCTGTTGTGCCTACGCGTACAAACGAGTTGTTGATCACATCAACATTCTTCACGTAGTTGATATTGATGGCCTGCGCAGATGCATCTGTGGTTTTTTCAAACCTGTTGTCTTCAAAAACATAACCTGCTGAAACAATAGAATCAGCATGGGTAGTAGCTACACCATTAAATGAAAAAGCAATGGTAGAAGCTATGGTTACTTTATTGTGCCTGAACTGGAAGTTACCTGCTGAAGCATTGGACAATACTGCCAATGTACGTGTACCCGGAACAAAGTTCAGACCCCTGAAACTGATGCCACTGGTGGCTATACCAAGCGTAAGATTGGTAAGTGTAGCTTCAGCAAACCTGCCCGTGTTTGGCAATAACTTATCAGCAACATTGTTTGGCGTAATGGTATCATTTGGACCAACTAAAGTCACTGCTTTGTTTAGCGTGAAAGTCGTATTTGCAAAATCATAAGTACCTGCATCTATGTAAATAGTACCACCAGCTGGAAGGTATTCAAATGCTTTTTGAATGGTAGCAAAAGGAGCAGATGAAGATCCATCGTTAGCATCATTACCTATTGCTGTAGTGTACCTGTCGCCTGACTGGCTACCATCATTTACATAATAAGTAGTAGGCACACCATTACATTCGCCGCCCGGCTGGAAGCCTACAGCACTGCTTGTATCTACACCACTCATTAGCCATGGAGTAAAGTATACATCGCCCTGGATGGTGTTTTTGATAGCAGAGAAATCTGTAGTGCCATACCAGTTACAAGGTGCACTGAAACTACCACCATTGTTGATGATGTTTTTAGCACCACTAGCAGGAACAAAGCTGTTTAAATTCACAACAGGATTGATGGCTCCGATATTTAAGCCGAAGCCGTTGAAGTTCTTTAAGCTGTTGTATATAAATGTAAAGTCACGCAAAGTAGAACCCCATACACCCGCAGACACAGCCATACCATAATTGGCGCCTGCTGCATCCACTTCATTCTGTGATACTGTAGCAACAAGGCTATCACCTTGTATATTCATACCCACCCATGTAAAACCACTAATGGTGTTACCTGTGATTTCTAATGTTCTGCGAGGCAGTACACCATGATTATAATAAACATACAAGCCATTACCTTCATCAGAGCCTGATGTCTTCAGCTTCATATTCCTGATGTCGATGTTGCGCACTGCTCCTCCTGTTTGCAACAAAATAGCTGTTGTAGAACCGGTGAAAGAAGACATACCATTACGCCCGTCTACTGCCAGATCATTGATATACACATTGCCTATGTTCTGTGTAGTTTGTACAATAGCAGCTTCATTAAGACCTGGTGTCATTGCCAGGGTCGCTGTTGTATCGCGTGCAATAGTTGTTTTTGTTCTGCCTGCACCTTGAATGTATACACCTTTATCAATAGTTATTTGACCTACATAAGTTCCTGCATCCACATATATGGTATCTCCTTCTTTTACCTGCGAAATTGCATGCTGTATAGTAGCAAACGGAGCACTTGCCGTACCGGGGTTGCTATTGCTACCTATAGCTGTAGTAAATACATCACCACTGGTAGTGTTGTCATTTACATAAAACTTGCTGTTGAATATTACCTGTACCTCGTTAGAGAATGATGCACATGAACCCGAAGATGAGATCTGCACTTTATACAAGCCATGTTGTGTGGCAGTGTAAGATTGTCCGTTAGCTCCGGCTATTATAGTATTATTTCTGAACCACTGGTAAGTATATCCTGGACCAGCATTAGCAGTAAGCGTTAGTTGACTGCCATAAACAACTGGTGGATTAGCTGGTGTAACAGTAGCTGTGATTACAGATCCGCAATCAGCAATACGCGTTATCCAAATATCGAAACCTCCTTTGTTAAGTCCAGCAAGGTCACCATCAACAGAAACAGAACGGCTCATAGTTACATACTCGCCATTGGTGTTGCGGGTGATGGTCATACCATAGTCAGCACCTGTACCACCATATGTCTTTTGCCATACAAGATCACCGGTTGCATTTGTACGAACCACCCAAACATCCTGTACACCCTTGAAGTTGGTTACCTGTCCATTGTTAGAAAGCGTAACGCCGGTTAAAACCGCGCCGCCATCAGTAGTTAGATCGAGCGACTGCGGCTGATCGGTACTGCTACCACCATATAGCTTCTCCCATACAATATTTCCATTGGCGTTCAGTTTCACGAGCCAGTAGTCAATTCCGCCATTGCCAGAAGCACTGTCGTTGCCGGTAACTGATAGGCCGGTGAACATAAAGCCGCCATCTGTGGTAGGCTTTATCATTACCACCTGGTCAGTATTGCTTCCACCATAGTTATAAGCCCATATCTTGTTTAGATCCTGGTCCAGCTTCTCTACAAATCCATCTTGTCCTCCCTTAGCGCCTACTATATCACCATCGTTAGATTGGGTAAAACCACAATAGATAATGTTGCCATCATTTGTTTTGGTGATGTAATAAGCATCCTCGGAAAGTGTGCCACCCAGTCGTTTCTGCTTTACAATAGCTCCGGCTGCGTCTATTTTTACTATCCATATATCACCAGCACCTTTAGCTGTGGTACCAGCCAGTTCACCATCAGCAGATGATGTATTACCAGAGAAGATATAACCACTGTTTGTTTGCACAATGGAGTTCACCACGTCAACACCAGTACCGCCATAGCTCTTCTGCCATTGCTTGTTACCATTTGCGTCCAGCTTTACAAGCCATGCATCTATGTTTCCGTGTGCCAATGTAATATCGCCTGATACAGGTGATGAGGTAGTACCAACTACCATATAACCACCATCAGTGGTTTGTATGATTGCATATCCCCTGTCGTCGCCCGTTCCGCCAAACGACTTCTTCCATTGTATATTAAAACCACAATCCAGCTTCACCACGATCATATCGTTTTGACCGTAGTAAGGCATTTCGGCAAGGTCGCCGTTCCTGTTTGTATTGCTAAATCCGGTGAAGACATAACCACCGTCTGCAGTTGCTACCAATCCCTGGCGGAATGAAGTAGGCTGGTCTGCACCATTACCACCAAAAGTTATGTTTTGCTTTAGTTCACCAGGTCCATAACTTCCAGAGAAAGAAGGAACAGGATTAACAACAACTGTTACACTGGCAGTAGCTATTCCACCACCTGCAGTGGTTGCTATTACTTCGTATGTACCTGCTGTGCTAATTGTAATAGATTGCTGCGTTGCACCCGCCATGGTAGCGCCATCTTTTACCCACTGGTAAGAAACAGCACCGGCAGAAACAGCTGTAAGCGTTACAGAGCTTCCGGCGCAGAAAGTAGTAGGACCTGATGAAGAGATTGTAGCACTTTGTACTTCGTTATCAGAAATTTTAAAAGCGAATGCTTCACCGTTGGTTTCGTAGTCTACCACATCCCAGCGATTATCAAGATTACGAATACCTGTTACCAGGTAACCGCCACCGTTTGCTTTAGATATTGTAGAAGGAATATCAAACATTGGCGAAGCATAATTCTTCTTCCATTTGATCGTTCCATCATTTCCATTCAGCTTCAGCACCCATACATCTGCAAATCCTGCATTGTCTGAGAAAAGACCAGTACCGCCATCGGACAGCGCCAGCAGCATGATGTTTCCATCAGCAGTTGCCTGCAGGTCTCTTGGCTCATCATTCCAATGCCCACCGTAGTTCTTGCTCCAGATCAAATCACCATTGGCACCAGATAACTTGATAACAAATACATCTCTTGAACCCGCTTCCGTAGGTCCTATATCGCCATGGTTATTTGTATTAGTATAACCACTGATGGCAAAATTTCCATCGGTTGTTTGTGTAATCGTTCTGCAAAATTCTTCGCCATAACCACCGTAGGTCTTCGACCATTGTTTAGTACCGTTAGCGTCAAATTTTACCACCATAGCATCCATGCCGCCTTTGTTGCCTGTGCCTTCGCCATTGGTAGATTCAGTCCAACCAGCTAAGGCAAAGCCACCATCTGTAGTAGCGATCACTTTATAACCTTCATCGCGACCACTACCTCCAAATGAACGATCCCACTGCTTTACTCCACTTGCATTTACTTTCAATACCCATGCTTCACTTTGCCCGTTTGTAGCCGTCACATCGCCTCCTTGTCCAGACCATGTATGGGTAGCGATGATATAACCACCATCAGCAGCCAGCTCAACAGAATGTGCATAATCGTCGCCATAGCCGCCATAGTTTTTCTTCCACTGCACTGCACCTGTTGAATCCATTTTTATCACCCATAGGTCAGCAAATGGAGCACCGATTAAACCAGGCAGATCGCCATCGGTTGAATTAGATGTAGCTACCACTACAACGCCACCATCAGGTGTTATTTTCATATCCTGCGGATCATCCATTTTAGAACCGCCTATTAGCTTTTGCCAAACAAGGTTCCTGTTGGCATCCCACTTTTGCAAGACAATATCACGCAATCCCTTTGCTCCCATGCCTGCTACAAAACCATCATTTGATTCAGTAGCAACCAGGAAGAAATAGCTGCCATCCTGCGCCTGCTTAAGTGCAACTCCTTTGTCGAAGCCAGTGAATTTCCTTTCGGTGCCAAACTCCTTAATCCATTGTTGTGCACCTATATCGTTGTACTTTATCAAAAAGGCATTCTCATCTTTTGCACCCTGCCAATCCCAATGTGCTAAACCTGGTGCTATGGCACCGGTAGTGAATACTTCACCCACTGCATTTACGGCTACACCTGCACCATCATCAAATCCCCAGTCGTTACCAATGCGATGATGCTTGTCCCACACCTTAGCTCCCGAAGCATTCACTTTTATGGTCCAGCTATCCCATGTGTGGGAGTTGGTAGATAGATCTGAAGTACCACCACTTGGTGAATCGCTTCTTCCTATTAGTACAAGGCCACCATCGGGTGTAGTAGCAAGCTGCGATGCTAAGTCGCTTGAAGGACCACCATAGTTTTTAGAAGACAACAGGTTTCCATTAAGATCCACCTTTACCAGCCAATAATCCAAGCCACCTTTTGCACCTGTTATATCACCATTGTTCGATTGGGTAGAACCCAGGAAAGCATAACCGCCTGCTATATTCACCACGCTTACGGCGCGGTCGTCATCGGTGCCGCCAAAACTCTTCTTCCAGATAACAGTTCCATTGAAGTCTATCTTAAAAAGTAGCGCAGCACGCCAGCCTTTGTTGGTAAGCAAACCTGCTACATCTCTATCATTCGATTGAACATTACCCGCAATAATAAACCCGCTACCATCGGCAGCAGGTACAATAGCATTACCTACGTCTATCCAGCCTCCACCAAATATCCTGTTCCATACAATATTACCTGAAAAATCAAGCTTTACATTCCAAACATCTTCTTCCGATGTGCTGGTTCTAAGACCTGTCAGGTGTCCATTGTTAGACTTAGTATAACCTGTGAAAATATATCCATCATGCACCTGGCAGATACCATTGGCTGCATCTGCCTGGCTGCCACCAAACGACTTGCTCCAGACCAGGTTGCCTGCGCCATCCGTCTTTACCACCCATGCATTTACATCAGGGCCAGGGTAAGAACTACTGGTACCAGCAATGATGAAACTACCATCCTGTGTTGCTATCAGTTGATTGCCTACATCGTCGCCTGAGCCGCCAAAGCGTTGCTTCCATAGCAGCGTACCACTACTATTGTATTTAAAAAGATAAGCATCGCGGTGCCCGTTGTTACCTACAAAATCACCTTCGGTAGAAGTAGAATTAATAAGTACAACAGTAGAGCCATCCGCCAGTGCTATTACGCTTTTACCGTGGTCTATACCAGTTGTTTTTGTCCATTGTGCAGAGCCGCCCATACGTTTTTCCCATTCTATATTCTGGGTATAACCGTAGGTGCTGGAAAGCAATAGACAAAACAAAATGAGAGAAAAGTAAAAGTACTTCTTCATATACCTTTTATTAAGAGTTTAGGCCAATACAAGTTTTACCGGAACATAATTCCGGGCTATTAATGATGCCAACCAAGTATAGGTTGCACGGATCGTTTTCAGTAGTGTAGGTTGCGGAGGAGGATACAGGCTTCTAATGAAAGAAGCCAATAGGATAATGTTTTTTCTCATATAGCTGTTAGCAAAGCCTCTAAAATAGATACATGCTAAAGCCATTACTAGCACACAATCAATTGATTGTTCACAGGCTCAATAAGATGCATCTATAGGGGTGAGGCCGGATGATTATAAGGAAACAGGGGAGCAAATAAATGAAATGTTAATAGACAGGCAAATTAATATGGAATTAAAAGAGAATATACCTACTTATAGGTATGGCACATCAGTACATATTCCCATGGAGGGAAAGAATCAAGCGAAATACACAAAATAACACTGTCTTTCAACTGGTCGTAATGCAGCTTAATATATGGAAATAAAGGAAGTACATAATAGGCTTTTTAAAGGAAGAAGCTAAGCCACAAATAGATTGACAGCAGATAAATCAATCAAAATAGCAGCAGTTAAGAAGGCGGTACTCAACAGTCAGGCTGAATGTTAACATGATGGATAGATGCAAATAATAGCTTCTCCCCTCGACGATGCATCAAGCACAAGCTATGTCCAATGAAAAGGATAAAGGATTTGATTAGATCAATGAACATTGGTAAATACTCATCCTATATCATCCGGGAATGCATATAAACAAAAAGAGGCTGCCTTGCGGGCAGCCTCTTTTGTATGATTGAAAGACCTTTGAGATCTTATCGTTGAATAACCACTTTCTGTGTTTGTACACCATCAGCAGAGATAACTTTTACAAAGTACATTCCTGCTGGTTGTCTTGTAAGATCAAATGGTACGCTTAGCAGAGCTGTGTTACCTGTAAGGTTAACTGCTTTTTGTTCTACCAGCATTCCACTTTGTGTCAACACTTGTACTGTTACTTTCTGTACAGAAAGGTTAGCAAGCTGTAGTGTAAATCTTCCGTTAGAAGGATTAGGAACAACCCTAACAGCGTTCGACTTACCCACTTCCTGCAGGGAAACAATTGCTTGCTTCTCTGAAGTTGTTCTGGCTCCACCTTGCTGACAAACCACATTTACTGTTGCTGTAGCTGTAGATTGATTACCAGAAGGATCAGTAGCTGTGATCGTTACCTGGTAAGTATCAGGAGTAGGTATCCTGTAGCTGAATGAACCAGCCAGGTACCTGTTCGAAGTAGCGTCAGGGTTAGAAGGAATTTTGAAGTCATTACTTAACTCGTGCGCACTTGGACCATTGTAGCTGATTGCTCCGCCACCAAGGTCACCAGCAGGATAACTACCAGAACCACCGATAGCCGCATTGCCGTTCATGTCTACTCCATCAAAACCTTTAGCCACTACTATATAATTGCCTTGTGGTAAGAACACTCCAGTTACATTCTTCACGCGGAATCCACCCACAACTCCATCAGCCAAACCAGAGATAGTTGCATCCAAACCTTGTACGATCAAACCTGTAGAAGTGTTGAAGATAGCTACCCTGATGCTTCCCTGGATACCATCACCATTATGGTCGAATGCACCCAGTTGGTTAACAACGATACCACTTGAAGCGTTCACGCTAAATGGTGTACCCATAGCACCGTAGAAGTCCTGGTTACCTGTAGATGTTGGAGCAACAATAGCCTGGCGTGTAGGTGAACTACTACCACCACCGCCTGAACAAGTAAATTGGCTTTGGCTAAGTTGGATTGAGCTTACTGTACAGTTGTCTGTTACAGACTCTACCACATCAGAAGCCTGGATGGTTGCATTTCCATTTGCATCTGCCCTTACAGTTACATCTTTAGGAACAATAGTTGGACCTTGAGTATCATTTGTACAAGGATTAGCAGGAGGACAGATCACAGCCACTCTTGCTGTCTGTTGACCTGTGTTTCCATTTATGTCTTGTGCAGTAATAGTTACCGTTACCGTATCCGCTGCAGGAATGCTATAGATAAAGTTACCGGCAAGATACCTGTTAGGTGTACCATCAGGATTACCAGGGTAGGTAAAGCTGCTGTTGCTATTCATAGCACCATACATACTGTTACCATTGTACGAAACTGCACCATTACCCAGGTCGCCGGCAGGATAACTACCAATACCTGCAATGGCAGCGTTACCATTCATCTCGTTGCTGCTATACCCTTTAGCAACTACTACGTAGTCACCCATTGGTAGCATAACAGGGTTAACCCTAACAAACCTGAAGTTATTGATGAAATTCTCACCGTTTCCAGATACGATCACATCAAGACCTTGAACAATAGAACGTGTGTTAGCATTGAATATAGCAACACGAACACCACCATTCTGTGTACCATTGATACCATCGCCCAGGTGATCAAATGCACCAAGTTGATTGATCATAATACCTGCGCCATTAACTCTGAACGGAGTTCCCAATTCACCAGTGAACGCTTGGTTACCCTGGTTAGAAGGGGAAACGATTGGACGACGAGGCGTAGCATCGCCACCACCTGTACAAGTAAATACTGAAGGTGTTACACTATATGAATTTGTGTTCACAGCACAGTTGTCAGTAACAGATTCAATTACATCAGAAGGCTGAATAGTAGCTGAACCATTAGAACCGGCTGTTACAGTGATGTCTTTGCTAACAATTGTAGGCGGTGTTACATCATTTGCACAAGGATCAAGTTGACCACTGCATATTACGGTAACGGTTGCTGTTGCCTGGCCGATATTTCCAGCATTATCTTTTGCAGTTACAGTCACAGTATAATCCTGGCTTCCTGGCTTGCTATAGAAGAAGGAACCAGCAAGGTATTGATTAGGATAACTGTCAGGATTAGAAGGATAAGTAAAGGTTGCAGGGTTTGCTTCACCATAGCGGCTGTTTCCAGTAAAGCTGATTGCACCGTTACCTAGGTCAACATTGCTGTTGGTGTTGGTTCCTGTGATCTTCAGGTTTCCATTCAACTCGTTAGCGTTGTAACCTTTAGCAACTATTATATAATTTCCAGGAGGAAGATGTACTGGCGATACATTTTTATAACGGTACCCGCCCGATATACCATCTGCATTTCCTACAATTGTAACATCCAGGTTAGCATACTTGCTAAATGGTATCACATTGAGGGAGAATATTGCTACCCGTACACCACCATTGATGGTTCCGTTGATACCGTCACCGTTATGATCAAAAGCTGCCAGCCTGTTGATCACGATACCATTGGCAGCATTCACTGTGAAAGGAATACCTAGTTCACCGCCAAAGTCCTGATTACCTGTAGAAGTATTGCTACTTGCAGCCTGGCGAAGTGTCGCATCAGCTCCCACAGGATTGTTGCAAGTGAACTGTGTTTGACTAACGAATACGCTATCATAATGAATACTACAATTATCGGTCACATTGTCGATTACATCGAACTTATTGATTGTAGCAACTCCATTAGAATTTGTATGAATACTTGTATTTAACGTTGTAACTACCGGAGCGATAGTGTCGTTAGTACAGTCTAGTGGATTACAATATAATGTAACATAGCCTTGCTTTTGAGCCGGGTTACCATTTATGTCTTCAGCCCTAATCGTGAATAGGGTAGTTTCTCCTCCACCACCAATATAGTATTCAAAAGTACCTGCCTGGTAACGGTTAGCAGTAGCATCACCGTTGGTTGGCACTGTAAAGCCACCAGTACTATCATTGTTACCGTAGGTGCTGGTTCCTGAGTAAGCAATAGCTCCACCACCCAAATCGCCTGCAGGGTAACTGCCAACACCATGGATACCAGCATTACCTGCCAACTCAGTATCATTATATCCTTTGGCTACCACTACATAACGACCACGACGTAACAACACTGGATGAATTGCTTTGAACCTATAATTACCTCTTATACCTTCTGCATTACCTTTAATGATTGTCTGCGCAACCTCGAAGCCCCACTCGTCGAAGATTCCTACGCGTATACCTCCATCCTGTGTTCCGCGAATACCATCACCATTGTGATCAAAAGCACCTAAACTGGTCAGGTAAATACCCCCAAGATTTTTTACCTCAAATGGGGTACCTAAAGAGCCATAAAATGCCTGGTTACCTTGTGCATAGGGCGCCACATTGGCTACTCGCCGGGTTGCATCGCCAGGGCTGCTACAGTTAATACTGGTAGGTGTAACAGTCGTATTGGAGTGGTTAACATCGCAGTTATCTGTTATTTGAGCGAGGTTGAATGGACTTAGATAATAAGTAGGATTACTACTATTACTGAATACCTCCTGTACATCATTCATTGAAATAACCGGAGGGGTATTATCATTTGCACAAAGACTTGTAAAACGATACACCTGGCCGGTTGCAGGCTTAGTGCTGATATTATAGTAGTTAGTAAACTGGCTAGCCGTAGGATTAGCTGATGCATCACTTAAAGCGATGTAAGCTCCGGGACCAGTACCTGTACTTGTTATACCAATAGCTGCAGTAGGGTTTGATCCCAGTGCCCCTGGCAGACGGTTGTAATGAAACTCTACTACGTTCGTTGTCTCATACAACTTCAATTGGAATTCTATGTTCAATTGAGAAGCCGAAGCATCCCAGTATACCCTGCTCCACTGCAGCGTAAACACCCTGTTAGGTGCTGTCCCTGTAGTCAGATACTTGATATCACTTGTAGAAAATAGATCATGGTCATCCCACAAAGGTGCCAATATAGGCCTTACTTGTGTGGCTCTACCATAAGGTCCGTAACCAAGATCAGCAGTATAATAGTCATGGTTTGCATGATCTGTTATCTGCGTAAATGGTCGGAAAGCAGCAAATCCATTGGTATTCGCATGGATCTGCGTGTAACTATTCCCTTCATAGGTAAAGTTGAAGCCGATCGGTATATTGTTCGCAAAACCTTCGTCGTGCGTGTCATAGATCGATTGCGCATTTTCAACTGTAGGAACAATGCCTCCTACAAGAGGAGAATATGTTCCCTGTACCGCAGAAAAGTGATAGTTCATCTGGGCGTGTACACTCGTAAATGTGAGTGCCAGCGCCACAAGGGCTAGGTACAACTGTTTCATTTTGGCTGATTGATTATTCAAAAAAAATATTTATTAAAAGTGAGTAGTGAATGGTGAGTAGTGAGTTAGTTGATGGTTGATAGTTGAAAAAAGAAATCTCAAATCTGAAATCCCTAAATCCTACATCAGACATCCTAAAACGCCTTCTCATCTCCCTTCACTGTTTTGTAAACCGTAAGCAGGATGATCTTCAGATCCATCCACATGCTCCAGTTTTCCATATACCATATATCGTGTTCTATTCTTCCGCGCAACTGGCGCTTTTCGGTGATCTCTCCACGGTATCCATTGATCTGTGCCCAACCCGTAACACCAGGCTTCACAAAGTGACGGATCATGTACTCGTTCAATATCTGCGAGTACTCTTCTGTATGCTTTAGCATGTGCGGACGTGGACCTACAATCGACATATCACCCATGAACACATTCAGGAACTGTGGCATCTCATCCAGGTTCGACTTGCGCAGGAACTTACCTACACGCGTTATCCGGTTATCGTTCCTTGTTACCTGCTTACTGTTTGCTTCATCATTCATCCGCAGTGTCCTGAACTTGATACACCAGAATGGCTGGTTGTTCTTTCCTGAGCGTAGCTGTTTGAAGAATACCGGTCCTTTAGATGAAAGCTTGATAAATACTGCAATGATGGGCACCAGCCACGATAATATAGCTACGATAACAAATGCACTAAAAAGAACATCGAACACACGCTTCTTAAACCTGCCATCATATTCTTCTAAAGGCTCGGGGCGCATAGAAAGAATAGGAATATCACGTTCAAAATCGATGTACACCTTCCTGTTCACAAAAGAACTAAAGTCAGGAACCAGCTTGAAGCGGATGAAATTCCTTTCAGCCTCCTGTGCCATCTGGTAGATATGCTCATTCTTTTCCGGTGAAATGGTTGAGTAGATCTCCTGCACCTTGTTCTCAAGTGAATAAGAGATCACCTCATCCAGGTCGCCCAGTATCGGGTACTTAGACAGCTCCTTTACGTTCTCCGCGCTTTCGAAGTAACCTTCTACTTCAAACTTGCGGCGGCTCTGTCCCTCCCCATAGATGTCCACCAGTCGCTTGCTCAATTCGTTATACCCAACCACAACTATCTTTTTGCTGAAGGGCTTTTGCTTTTGCAGGTAATGAGAAGTGCCCATTGCTATGGTGCGACTTACCACCAGCACAATACCAAAGCTGCCCATACAACTAAATACATAAAGGCGGGAATACGAATAATTATAAGCAACGATGAACAACAACAACAAAGTAGAGAAAGCCAGCAAAGCCATGATGGACCGCTTAAAGAAACCATCCTGTCGCCTTGACTTACCAATATATACTGCACTCACATAAGCGCAGGATATCCAGGCAATATTTGCCACCAGCAAAAACAGGATATAAGGTTTCGACACCGGCACAGATTCCAACACCATCAGCAGCAGGAAACATATCACGTTCAGGCTGATGATATCAAACAAGGCAAATGAAAAACGATACAAATTAGAAGCGCGACTATTCATAGAAGGTTATTGGCTAAACAGCTTGTTTTAAGGGCGGCGAAGATATTACCCCCATTTCTAATAAGAGGTAATACCCTGTAATTTCAGCTTATATTAATAAGACTACTTCTTCCTGTTGAACACAAGCGCCTGTCCAAGTCCCGCGTAGAAGGTGGGTTTATCACCAGACAAACGCGTAATATCAGACACGCCAAAAGTGAGAACAGGCCATTTAGGCTTGATACGTACTGAGCTGGACATTGCCAGGTTCAAGCCTGTCCACTCTGCACTTACGTTCACATTATTGGTGATGCTGTAGGCAAGGCTACCAAAAACAGCAGTACCATGTGCTTTTTTACCAGTTTCAATATCTTTTTCACTATTGTCGTAGAAACGGCCCGAACCGATACCCACTGTATAGCTAAATTTAGAATTGCGGATCGCATGGCTATAGGCAGCGTAAAAGCTTTCACCCGCATCAGTAAGCCAGGCATCAGCAAAAAGGTGAAGCGCACCTACGCTTACACTACCATTGGTTCCAACCTTACGGCTGGCAATGATGCTGGCTGAAAGATTGTTGAATTTGCTCAGGTCGTTCACGTTCAGGATACCCACAACGCTGGCCCATTTAGTATAATCACCAAAACCGGCTCCAAATTGGCCTAGTAGATCTGGCTTATCGTTGTATACTTGGGTAGGTGTTCCACCCACAGTAGCAAAAGCAAAGGTTTCACGGCTTCCCCATCCCGTAGGTGTCATCAATGTTGTGCTGGTTACCCTGCTGCTCGAATTTTCAGCAGTAGCTATCCCAGGCACATCAGCAGATACAGGATTTGCCAGGTCCACGCTGTACAATACAGAACTTGATCCGGCAAAGCCTAATTGAGTACGGCCGTTTGAGTGGTTGCCTTTTGCCTTCTTCGGCTTTTTACCACGAGGCCCTCCATCACTTTGGGCGATAGACATACTTGCAGTAGCCAGTACAACCAGTACTAGTAGATATCTCTTCATTGCAGTTGTTTTAGATATATGTTTAAAGTTGATTTACAAAATTTTTTACTTGCGTCTTCACAGGTTACTTGATAAACTTGGAAACTGTAATGTCTCCATCACCTCCTATTGCCTTTAAATAATACATTCCTTTCGCTAGTTTGGCAACATCAATCGAATAATGGTTCTCACCGGCAATTGCAGCAGAACGTTGCTGGATGTACACCTTACCGGCAACATCAGCAACGATGATATCAATAGGCCCGGCAACATCATTGGCAAGTACGATCTTGATAAGATCTGTGGCAGGATTTGGATACAGGATATTGATGGCAAAACTGCCCTTGGAACCACCTTTCACCAGTATGGTCCTTGAATAAGAGAAATGATTGTTCCTATCTATCTGCTTCAACCGGTAGTAGTTTGTACCTACTAACGGTTTAATGTCTTCAAAATTGTAATCTATGGGTGAGGTGCTACTTCCACCGCTGGCTTTGGAAGCTACATACCCGATCTTCTCAAAGATCACCCCATCAACAGAACGCTGCACTTCAAAGCCAGTATTGTTGATCTCGACCTGCGTGGTCCAGGTAAGCTGGTGAATATTATTCACCCTTTCGCCATGAAACTTAAGTAGGTTAATATACAGCGGGCTGAAAGGTGTGAACTCGTACATCTGCCCTGTCGCAGGGCGGTTCTTAATATTGAAGTAGTTGGTAGTTGACGATGCAATTGGTGATGCAGATGCATCGCTAAGCGCTATATAATTACCCGGACCGGTAGCCTTAGCTGTAATACCAATAGCACCTCCGGGATTGATGCCCACTTCACCAGGTAGTCGCTGGTAAACAAACTGGATCCTGTTAGTGGTCTCGTAAAGTTTCAACTGGAACTCAACATTCAGCTCTGTAGCCGTTATATCAAAATAAGCTCTACTCCACTGCATGGTAAAGACACGGTTAGGTGCTGTCCCTGTAGTAATGTACTTGATATCAGTAGCAGAAAAAAGGTCAAGATCATCCCAAAGTGGGGCCAATAATGGACGGGCACCCGGGCGCAGTGGTCCATAACCCAGATCAGCAGAATAATAATCTTCTGTAGAGGGATTAGCTATAGGTAAAAGAGTAGAAAAAGAAGCAAACCCGTTGCTGCAGGCGCTAATTGTTGTATAATTTGTGTCGTTGTAGGCAAAATTGAAGCCAATTGGTATACCATTTGCTATACCTTCATCATGCGCCGCATATGGAGGTTGAGCCTGCACAAGTGTAGCGTTAATACCCCCTGAAATAGGGGTATAGGTACCTTGATAGGCGGTGAAGGTAAAGTTGAGTTGCGCATGGGCACAACACACCATTACCAGTGCAATTAGGTTTAGGGTCACCAATTTCATTCCACACAATTTGGGCTCAAGATAGAGCTTGTTAATTATATTTTCCTAGCAAAGATTTGAATTGTTTCGAATTATACCCCTTTTGGAGTATAGATTATTGAAATTTATCAAATGATAAGCGGGGAGAAGGGTTGAGGGCAATTTTATAATATGAAAATTCGGCAATTTGAGAATGAAAGGAGCTACTGTCAAAAATAAACAAGGGAGATCAGTGATTGGTGGTTAGTGGTCATACGGCAGTGGTCAGAACGAAAAACCTTAAACTTCAAACATCAAACTTCAAACCGTCTCTCAGCATCGATCCAGCATCAAGTATCCTACAACCACATAACTCATCATAACAACCCGCGCAATCTGTGTTCCCTTTTGCCAGAGGTCAGGTGTGAGCCGTCAGGTATCAGCTATCAGCTTTGAGCTTTCAGGCCGTCGTTTATCGTTGTGCCGCTTTGCCTTCGTGGTTCAACATCCATCCAGCATCTAGTACCCCATCAAGTATCCTAAAATAACATAAATCATCATCACAACCCGCGCAATCTGCGTTCCTATTGTAAGAGGTCAGTGGTCAGCGGTCAGTAAAGTTGGTATTCGAGTGTCCAACAAACAACTTTAAACCTTAAACATCAAACCTTAAACCGTCCCTCATCATCCATCCAGCATCTAGTATCCCACATCAAGCATCCTAAAACCACATAACTCATCATCACAACCCGCGTAATCTGCGTTCCATTTTCCAGAGATCAGCTGTGAGCCATGAGCTGTGAGTAGTCAGAAATCAGAAGTCAGAGATCAGAGTTCGGTGAGTAGAGATTAGTGAATCAGATCGCATAACTTTAAACTTCAAACATCAAACCTTAAACATCAAACCTTAAACCGTCCCCATCATCCATCCAGCATCCAAAATCTTGCATCCAACATCCTCCTAACGCCTTTCACCTAAAGCCTAACACCTAGCTTCCCCTCTTCACGCCCAATTCCTCTTCCAGGTTTACCGGTACCACAGTTCTGCGTCCAATGCTCTTGTAGTAGTATCCCAGTTCTTCCATCTTCTCAAGATCAAATACATTACGTCCGTCGAAAACAACTTTCGACTTCAGTCTTGTTTCCATCTTTTCAAAATCCGGTGTACGGAACTCAGCCCACTCAGTTGCAACGATCAGTGCATCTGCACCTTCCAGCGCTTCATATTGACCTTGTGAAAATTGAACCTTCTCACCATAGATCTCCTGGACGTTCTTCATAGCCTCCGGGTCGAAAGCTTTGATAGTGCAACCAGCAGCCAGCAATTCATCTATCATTACTAAGGCTGGTGCTTCACGGATATCATCTGTATTTGGTTTGAAAGCTAGTCCCCAGATGGCGATTGTTTTACCAGCTAATTCACCACCAAAGAATTCTTTGATGTATGGTAACAGGTACAGCTTCTGGTCTTCGTTCACATCTTCAACTGCCTTCAATATTCTAAAGTCGTAGTTCACATCTTCTGATGATTTCACCAGTGCTTTTACATCTTTAGGGAAACAGCTACCACCATAACCAATACCAGAAAACAGGAAGCGCTTTCCAATCCTTTCATCGCTACCGATACCCTTGCGTACTAGGTCTACATCAGCACCTACAAGCTCACACAGACGAGCGATCTCGTTCATGAAAGTGATCTTGGTTGCAAGGAATGAGTTAGCTGCATATTTAGTAAGCTCGGCAGATGCTTCATCCATGAAGATGATAGGATTGCCTTGGCGAACAAACGGTGCATATAGTTCGTTCATGATCTTCTTAGCACGCTCAGAAGTAGTACCAATCACTACACGGTCAGGCTTCATGAAATCATCTACCGCCACGCCTTCACGCAGGAACTCAGGATTACTTACCACATCAAATTCCACAGTAGCATTGGCAGCAATAGCCTTGGTTACTTTTTCAGAAGTACCAACAGGAACGGTGCTCTTGTCTACAATCACCTTATAATCCTTCATCAGGTGACCAAGATCGTCAGCCACTTTCAGGATATACTTCAGGTCGGCACTACCATCTTCACCCGGGGGTGTAGGCAGCGCAAGGAAGATCACTTCTGCATCTTCTATACCTTCAGCAAGATTGGTTGTAAACTTCAGGCGCTCTTCTTTCAGGTTACGCTGGAAAAGTTTCTCCAGTCCTGGTTCAAAGATGGTGATCTGGCCATTGCTCAGCTTTTCTATCTTACGCTGGTCAATGTCTACGCAGCAAACATAGTTGCCCGTTTCTGCAAAACAAGTCCCGGTAACCAGGCCTACATAGCCCGTTCCTACTACTGCAATTTTCACAGTTATAAATTAAAAATGAAAAATTATAAATTAAAAACAAGTCGAAAGGGAGATCAGTGATCAGCGATCGGAGATCAGAGATCAGAAATCAGTGATCAGAAATCAGATGTCAGAACACACAACATTATACTTCAAACATTAAACCTTAAACCGTCTCTCATCATCGATCCACCATCCTGTATCTAGCATCATTCATCATTTATCACTCATCATTTCCTTCCCATTATCACAACCCGCGCAATCTGCGTCCCTCTTGTCAGAGATTAGTGGTCAGAACGCACAACTTTAAACATTGAACATTAAACCTTAAACCGTCTCTCATCATCGATCCAGCATCCTAAAACCATATAACTCATCATAACCACCCGCGCTATCTGCGTTCCCTCTTGTCAGAGATCAGTGGTCAGAACGCACAACTTTAAACATTGAACATTAAACCTTAAACCGTCTCTCATCATCGATCTAGCATCTAGTATCCAGCATCTCTCATCATCACAAACCTGCGCCATCCGCGTTCCCTTTTGTTAGAGACCAGAGATTAGTGTTAGGAACGCACACTTTAAACCTTAAACCAATTCTTAGCCTCAACAGACCGTTACTCCAACTTCAGTTATCAGGGATCCCTTTAGCTAATTGTATGTTGTACCACTTCTGTTTCTGTGGCTTTTCGCTTACTAGTTTCAATTGGTACGTTTAGCCCAAATGGTTCTGCAACGTTCAAAACCCTTTTGTAAAAGGATACAAGTTTTTTGCTTTCGTGATCCCATGAAAGTTCAGTAATTACCCTATTGTACCCATACATTCCCATATTAAGTCGTAGTTCTTCGTTATCCAATAGTTGGCAAATTTTATTACCGAAATCTATTGTACTGTTTTCTGCATAAAGAGATGCTTGGTGTGCAGAGAAACGTCCTTCTTTAAGATCATATTGAACAATTGGCTTTTGCAGAGCCATATATTCCATGATCTTATTCATTGTGGAAAGGTTGTTCATCTCAGTTGGTTTATCAGGATTAACACATACATCTGCAGTATTCAGTACATCTACCATCGTTTCATCATCTACCCTGCCATAAAAGTCTACATAATCCTGAAGTCCCATCTCACTCGCAAGCGCTTTGATCTTTTCCAGGTCAGTTCCGCCACCCACAATTGCAAATTGTACATCCTGGCGATGCTTTACAATATGCTTCACTGATTCAAGCAAAAGGTCGAGGCCTTCCTGCTCACCTATTACACCAACATACCCAACCAGGTACTTTCTTCCTTTCTTATACTTCTGGTTACCTGCTGTCAACTTCAACCTGTCGAGCTTAGGGCCGCTTCTCACTACCTGTACTTTATCCGCAGGCATTTTACCTCTACCAATTGCTATGGCCTTGTAAGACTCATTCGTTGCAATACTATAATTAGCAGTAGCGAAAGTGAGCCTTTCAACAAGCAAAAGAAACTTGTAAAAAAATCCTTTTTTGTCATACTTGGCTATGTATAACTCCGGATTGATATCATGGTGATCAAAAACATATTTTACACCAAACGGTTTAAAAAATAATGCAGTGAAAAAAATGAGGTCAGGCGGATTACAGCCCTGGATAACATGAAACCGTTTCTTGAAATAAATCTTCCAACAGAGAACAAATTCCCAAAAAATGGCAATGGTGTACTCTAATAAATACCCCATTGCCCCCTTAGCTTCCAGCGGTAGCGGATGCCTGTAAATATCAATGCCGTTAATTGTTTCAAAAGCCGCCGTGTAACCTTTCATCTTTGGACAGATGATAGAAACATGGGCGCCGTTCTCCTTCAATGTGTTGGCTTCTTGCCAAACGCGGCGGTCGAAGGGAACCGGCAGGTTCTCAACAACAATTAAAATGTGTTTTTTTGCAAACATGATTACCAGTTTATGCCTATATAATTGGCCCTCGCCCTTATTGGCTCAGGCATACGTACCATATCCACTATTGTAGCTGCCGATTCAGTTTCTAACAGCATATCTACATATTCCTTTTCACGGTTGTTTACTAGAATTACTTCAGCATAATCCACCAGTTCATCCAGGTGGTTTACCATCAGTTTGCTGAGGTGTGGGATGTGTTGGTCTATATATTCTTTATTCGTTCCCGTTAGCTTAGAGAGTTGTACATTCTTATCATAGATCTGTACCTCGAATCCTTTTCCGAGCAACGTTTCCACAACAGTTACTGCAGGTGAATTACGCAGGTCATCTGTTCCTGCCTTGAAGCTGAGACCAAGAATAGCGATCTTCTTTTTTCCAAGTTGTTGCACCAGGTTTACCGCACGGGATATTTGTATCTCATTCGTCTTATCGATGCTCTCCAGGATGGGGGCTTTCACATAAAGATCGTGCGCTAATGTCTGTAAGCCTTTCAGGTCTTTAGGCAGGCAAGATCCGCCATATGCAAACCCAGGTTTAAAGTAATAAGAGGAGATATTCAACTCTTTGTCCATACAGAATATTTCCATCACCTTGTGAGAGTCGATATTCAAGGCTGAACAGATATTGCCTATTTCGTTAGCGAAACCGATTTTAAGAGCATGGAAGGTGTTGTTTACATACTTCATTACTTCCGCTACCTGAACATCAGTAATCACCACCTCGGCAGGCAAGTGATTGTAAAGCGACGCCATGATATCTGCCGCCTTCTTATTTTGACTACCAATAAGTGTAAGCGGTGGATGATTGTAATCATGTACTGCCGTACCCTCACGCAAGAACTCTGGATTGGAGACAACTGCAAAATCAACATTGGCAACCTTACCAGATGTTTCTTCTATTACCTTTTGAAACTTCTGGATAGTCCCGGGGAACACTGTTGAGCGGATAGCTACTACATGGAAGCTGTTTTTGTCTTTCAAAGCCACACCCAAATGTTCCGCAACATTGAAGATATACTCCAGGTTCAGATGCCCTTTAGAGCTGGAGGGCGTACCAACCGCAACAATAGAAACGTCTGTTGAGTTGATTGCTTCTATGAAGTCAGTTGTAGCAGAGATCCGCCCCTTCAGGTGTTCTTCCTGGATAATGATATCGATATCTTTCTCGATGATCGTTGCAAGGCCGCTGTTGATCTGCCTGACCTTCGTCTCGCTTACATCCACACCTATGACAGTGTGACCATTCCTGGCAAGGCAACCAAGACTTACACAGCCTACATAGCCAAGGCCGAAAATACTTATATTCATAGTAATTTATTAAAATGATTTACAATGAGATTGTGGATACTTTTTCTGGATATCTTTCTGCAATCTTCATTAGAAGAAAAGTATATAATGTAGTTAATTTAGGAATCACCCCCTCTTCGTAATATGGAATGACAACTTTTGAAGACTGGTCTCCCATATCAGTTATACAATTTCGATTGTCTAGAAATAAATTCAAAGTTTTGGTCAAAAGACTGAGATCTCCCGGAGGTATTAAAAAACCATTAACACCTTCAAAAACAATTTCAGGAATACCTCCAACAGGCGTACTTATTATAGGAAGGTTATAACTCATTGCCTCTAGAATAGAAAGTGGTAACCCTTCATTGTACGAAGGCAGAATGTATAAATTACTTTCTGCTAACAATTCTGCCTTTTTTGTACCCGAGACCCATCCATGATATTTCACAAGCTCTTGTAAGTCATTATTTATGATATAATTCTGCAGCCGGCCAATGTCGCCATTTCCTCCAATTATTAGTTCAAGTTTCCCATGGAAAACATCTTTATTTATTTTAAAAACCTCTAGGACATCGAAAATTCCCTTTCTATCACCAATAGAACCCAGAAATAAGAGTTTTAGAGTACCATTAACTGATTTACTTGAATTCTTGAGTAATGTTACAGGTCGTTCAATTATATTTTCTAAAACAATAACTTGCCGAGGTGAAAATTTTTCACTGAAGAACTTTTTCCATGAATTAGAAAGACAGATAACAAGATCCACTCGATTAACAAGAAACCTTACAAGGAAGCTGAATACTTTGTTTTTAGTGAAAAAATCCTTGAACTCAGACCCATGGCAGTGAAAGACAATGCTTTTTTTGAAAAAATACTTACATATCACAAATATGATTAACTTTCTAAAAAAGCTACCCTTAGCTGCACTATGCAGGTGCACTACTTTAATCTTTTTATCAAAAAATAGAATAATTAAAAGTTTATAAACAGCTTTTAAGAAATAAGGGATACCCACTAGCTTATTGGTGAAAGGTTTATAAGATGCTATAAATTTGAAAGTTTCAAATCTAGTAGAATATGAATTTATAACACCGGCAATTCCTCCGCGATGATTGATGTAAGATTCTCCAATTGTCAAAATTTGTTCTGACACTTCTTTAGGTATTTTCATATCATCCTACAATTCAGTATTTAAAAATATTCTTGATTTAATTATACGTGCAGGATTTCCTGCAACAACACTATTGCAAGGAATATCTTTAACCACCACGCTACCAGCACCAATAACCACATTATCACCAATTTTGATTGCTCCTAAAATACATGTGTTAGAACCTATATTGACATTATTACCAATCCTAGGACATTGTCCTCCACTTCGAGCGTTGCCAATTGTTGTTGAGTGCCGCAAAATGCAGTTATCACCGATGACAACATTTTTGTGTACAACTAGACTCTGACCATGGTAGATGATAAGCCCTCTACCTACTTTTGTATTAAATGGCAATTCAATCCCTAGAATCCACTCAAAAAAAATCCTATAAAATAAAAGGTAAGGTAACATAATGATTTTTAGTATTCTACTAGTACAACAGGCATTTCCAATCCTGAAGAAAAAAGTAACAAATCTCCCTTTGGTATTGCCAGTGTTTCGATTCCAATCTTGCACTAGGAAGTTAAAACGTCTCATCGTCTATTTATCAAGTTACTTTTGTAAATTTCTAAAAAACCATTCACTGTATTGTCTATCGAAAATTTATGTTGAATTGTCATATAGTTTTCATTCATCACACTTTGTAGAACATTATTTTGATATGAGTGAATTACCACCTTCAACATAGCAGCACATTCCTCAACGTTTCCTGGTTCAAAAAGTAACGGTTTATTGGTCTGTTCTAATATCTCTAATGGACCTTCAATCTTAGAAGCAACTACTGGTAAGCCTGCGGCAACTCCTTCAACAACAGTCAATCCGAAACCTTCATAAAAAGAAGGCTGAACAAGCGCATGATATTGGTGAAGATTGCTGAAGATCCAGTCACGGCTTTTAGCTCCTACCAATGAAATCCTATTTTCTAAACCATAATCCCGAATTTGCTCAAGAAGAAATGTATAGGAGGGGCCGTCACCAACAAAGTCAAGGCATATATTATAAGAGCATTCATTAATCAACTGCTTAAATGCTTCAATAAGAACCATTTGTCCTTTCTTTTCATGCACCAGTCGGCTAATTTGCACAAATTTAATTTGCTCTCCGTCACATAAAGAATACTTGATCCTACGAGTTACTTTTTCAAAAGGGATACCATTATAAACAATCTCAGTATTGATGTTATATCTGCTTAGGACATCGTCATGAACAGAATTAGAAATAGATGTAACTCCAGTATATTGTAACAAGCATGAAAGATCTAAACCAACATCATGAACAGTGAAAATCATTCCTCTCCGCTTGGTAAAAAGTATTTTTGCAAGCTTATTCTCATGACAATGTATTATATCTGGTCTTATCTTTTTAATTATGTAGTTCAACCGTAAAATGGGGAAGGGATTTCTACTTCCTTCCTCCCTCTTAACCAATATGACCTCAACTTTTTTGTCTAATGCAGCCAATATATCCTGACTCCACAAATCGTTTACAACAACAAGATAGGTCTGATGCTGTTCACTCATTTTGTTCAAAACATCTACAGCTAACACCTGTGCTCCTCCAGTTTGCATTGTAAAAAAACAGTGCATCACCTTCATTTTAAACTAATCTTTTTAAGATTTCTATTAATACTTGATTTTAAAAAAATCAATTGGAGTACAACTAAAGAGAACATTTTTTTGTTGATCAAGCGAAAAATATACGAATTAGACAAAACCAACTCAAACCGGTTAATCATTTCCTTATTTGCCTTTGTTTCGCCTAAACCAATTCCAAGCAGAATACAGGTTTTCAGATAAGAAATAAGTAAATCTTCATGTTTTAAATATATTAGGTCCGCTGAAAACTGCTTTATATATTCCGTTAAAAAAAGGTATTTGTTGTAAACCGCTTTCCGTGTTCTTAAAACTGTTTCAAGAGTGACAGAATCATCTCTATTTCTTTCCCTTATCAGAAGTATATCAGGAGAATATTTTTGCTCCTTATTTTCCTTTAGAATTCTTAACCAATTTAGGCTTTCATATATTCGAAATTGTTCTTGAAAAGGAAATCTTATTAGAAGTGAGCGCTCCACAACGTGGCAAAAGTCCCCCCTGAGCCTACCAGACAACCAATCTTCATATTTGAAGATGGATTTTGTTATAGGCAAAGTTGGATCATCTATCCTATCACTTACATTAAACAAATAATGTTGGAAGATATTATCCTGTGTTATAGATTTAACTATTGTTTCCAAACCGAAAGGTGCAATTTCATCGTCACTATCTAAAAACAAGATAAACTTTCCACGAGCTTTTTCTATGCCTCTGTTTCTAGCAAAGTTTACTCCCTTATTGTTTTCATTTTTAACCAAAATAACACAAGGATGCTTCTCAAGAATACTTTCAATAACTGAACGAGTGTTATCAGTCGATCCATCATCAATCACAATAACTTCAATATCTTTAAATGATTGACTAATGACACTATGGATGCATTTTCCAATCGAATCACTACGGTTGTACACAGGCGTAACAACACTTACAAGCGGGTTATCTTGCTTCATTTTAATGAGATCCATTTTTTGATTTTGCTTAAACTAGGGAACCGCTTTTTTAGGTATTGCCTAGCAAGATGCCTAGGTAGGTAAATAACAGGTATAACTATTAAAGGAAAATTAAACAACAGGTTTTTCAGAGGGTGAATACTATAATTGTCAGTTGAACAAAAGTTACCAAACCATCTGTACTGAGAGATTTTAACTTGTTTTATAGTAGATAAAATAGTCGGTAGTTTTACAAGATCTAGATTTCCATATCTTAGGTGAAGTGCCGTATGTTCTATGTCTTGAAGTAAATAATTACTGCTAAGATTAGTAGAAGTCCCTGCTAAGAAATATCCTAAAAAATGATTTGTTTTTACAATAGGATAAGCATGACAAACTCTAATTTGAAAGTCAAAATCAGCAATTAATTTGAACTGTTCATCAAAATATCCAATTTTCTCATGCAAATCCTTCCTCCACATAATAAAACTCCCGCCATGGTGCCTCCTCCTAAAACTACTGTTGGACTTATTGTATTCAGGAACAATGACGTCAAAACCTTCCAGTTGCCCGTAATTATTTACAATCTTGAAATTACCATACGTTAAAAAACTTGAAGGATTTTGATCAAGGGCAATTGATTGTAACTTCAATGAGTCTGGCAGTCTAACATCATCAATATTCCAGATTGTGATATATTTACCGTCCGCAGCACTTATACCTCTATTCCAGGAACAATACAATCCTTCACGAGGAACAATTAGGTGCTTTACTTTCATCCATTGTTGCTCAATAAATTGTTGAATAAGACTTAATTCTTCCTCAGAAGGATCATTATGTACAAAGATGATTTCGCTTTCTGAACAATTCTCAATCCTCTTAAGATGATCAAGAAAATGTGCTAAAAATTTTTCTCCTTTGTATATAGAAGTTATAATTGATATTTTAATTGTACCACATTCTGCTGTTATACACATGGATTTATAGAAAAGATTTAATTTAATTTACGATTTGAGAGTTTCAGCTTTTTAACATAAACGTAAAGCATTGAATAAAGGGCAATATTTGGAACAAAAAGTATTTCTATGCTAAAAAACGAAGAGATAAACAAAGACAGTAAGAACATCCCAGATATAAAAGCTATTGAAATTTCTTTATTTAATAAGAAAAAGTAAATGTACTGAAACACTAAACTCACGAATAGAAGTACACCTATTATTCCTACTTGAAGAATTAAAACTGACCAAATAATATCGCCTGTGTCAATCTGGCTTACTTCTTTGAAATCATTTTGCAATCCTATATTGAAGCTAAGGTTGTTAACTATAGCAGATTGATTACTCACAAGTCCAATTCCCAAAAGTGTCTCTGTTACCCCACTGTTCAATAAAAAAATAAATCGTTCATAAAAGTGCAAGAGCCTGAACTCTGTGGTAGACACTTCGTTAACACTTACATCTCGAATATTAGAAAAGGATGAAGACCCTACAATACTGGTTATATCATCAAAGCCTTGTTCCATTCTTTCATTAGAGAAAAAACTTATTGAGCCGAAAACTGCAATGGCAATAACACAGCCAATAACAAAATGGGAAATAGAGAAACGCCTCTTGTAGAAAAAGATAAAAAGGCATGACATCAAAGCAACTATTAATGTGTTGCGATTGAATGATAAAAGAACAGCACTAAAAGTAACTACAAATGCAGCTAGATGTTTTAGTTTCATTTTATCAACTAGAAATTTAAAATAAACTAGTACGACAAAAACAGTGTAAAAGGGCATATTGTAAAACCTTCGGATACCACTTACGCCAATGTTTGAAGCAACAGAATCACTTTGAAAAGAAGACAAAAGAGGCACACCAGCAAACGCCTGAATTATGTAAATGAGACATGCAAAAACAGTAAAATTTGATAATACTGTTAGCGCATCCTGAAGTTCGTTAATTGTATACCTTATGAATAAAATGGGAAGAAGAAAAAACAAGTAAAGCCTGAACACTGATAAAGACACTTTAGTTTCATGGTTCAAAATCAGCAAAGAATACAATAACAGCAAGCAAATAAACAGAATAAAACATACAGTTGCCTTATTCCAGACCTTGAAGAGTCGTAAATTTCTAGAACTAATTAAAATATTTATAATTAGGGAGATACATAGCCAATCATATGGCTTGGTAATTACTGGCGGTAAATTTATGTATTCAACTGGAACAAGTTGAAAAATAGAAGTACATTGAAGGAACAAAAAGAAAAGGCTTCCCTTATTGTCATTATTTAAAACACAAAACCAATAAAGAAGAAATACTATTAATCCTAACACAATTAGTCTTCTAAATTAACTTTCTTTATAAACTTTGCAGGATTGCCAGCCCAAATTTCATTTGCAGGAACATCTCTTGTCACTACACTACCTGCACCTATAATAGCACCCTCCCCAACTTGAACTCCCTTAAGGATTATACTATTAGCACCGATAAATACATCATCACAAATCTTGACTGGAGAAGTCTGTATTTCAGATAACACATGCAACCTCCTAGAATCTTTTTGAAGAGGGTGAAAATCTGTATCCCAAATGCAAACATTTCCACCACAATTAACATACTGCCCAATAGTTATTTCTGTACTGCAATAAATTGAAACACCGGAAAATCCGGAGTTATCACCAATGATTAACTTTGCTCCTTTAGAAACAGCCACAGTACATCCTTTATACAAACCAACAAGATTAGAGCTAGATGAACCATTAAACAGAACATTTTTACCAATGATGAACAACCCTTCATTTTTTACTTTTAAAGAACCAATGACTACTGGGAAAGTCGAAAATTTAACATCCTTAACATAAAACAAGAGCCTAATGTGCAGATTTTGAAAATTACCAAATACCAACTTTATCAGTTGATAAACAAACTTCAAAGCTAGTTTCATCCTCTTAATTAAAGCTTTTAGCCATGTTTTTTAAAGAAAAATTTTGCCATTGTAGAACTTGTATATTCTTTTTTGAAAGAATTATGTAAAAAGCAGAAAAATTTAGCAGTTCCACAAATAGCCATGTAAATGCAGGTCCCAAATAACCTAGTCTAATTGAAAGGATCGGACTGAAAATTAATCCTACAGTCGCTGACAGAAGTGTTGCAAAGAAGAAGGTTCTATCCATTCTCAAATTAATCATCACTTGGAGCCCTAGCAGAGAATTTAATCCTACTAAAAGAGGCACCAGGGAAAGCACATAACAAATATTAATTGACTTTTCAAAATCCGCACCGTATAATAAATTAACTACTAATGGACTTAATATAACAATAAATCCAGCTGAAATTAGACCACCAAAAATAACAATAGGAAATAACCTTTGTACAACGCTTAGTCCTTTATCAAAAGTTTCCCCAAATGCTTTTCCAATGTAGGGAAACAAAGCTTGAGTGAATGGGATCAAAACTAATGCTTTAATTATATTGATAAGCTTTTCACCAGCTGTATAAAATCCTACTTGCTCAAGATCACGGAGTATACCTAAAATAATGACACTCGTATTTGAATAAAGACTGATTACACATAAAGAAAAGAAAAACATCTTTTCTTTCCACATAACCTTTAAAGACTGTTGCAGTGTCACTGGAATAAGTCTTAGTTTATACCGTTTAATCGCCCAAATAAATGATGCTAAACCAACAGTTAAAGTACTTAAGCTTAAAATCAGTGGCTGCCATATGAAATCAGCTTCTTTTCGGATAAAAAATAAAATCAATATAGTAGATACTAGCTTGGCGAAAAAATTAAGAATTGCTACTTTTGATAGCTCCTGCATTGCTTGAAAAAGCCAGTTTTGTGTCACAACTGTTCCAAGACATGTCAAAAAAGTAAATATTGAAATTTGTTTATTTGCGTTCAATTCAGAGATATTGAATAAGACCACAATAAATATTACAACTGAAGCTAAAAGCAGCCAGCACTGCGTAAAGAAAATTTCGCTGAAGACTCTGTTTCTATTCTCTTCATTTTCTGGATCTGCGGCAACTCTTCTTGTTCCAGTAAGTTCGAATCCAAAACTTATTAATAGTGTAAAGTAAGCGACAAAGGAGGCAGTAAAATTTAATATACCAAATTTTTCCGCTCCTATAATACGTGTAACTATTGGAAGAGTTATCAAAGGAAAAAGATAATTACCAACTTGGATTACCCCTAGGGAAAGAAGGTTCTTTCCCAAAACTTTTTTTTCCGAACGCAAAATAATTTTTTAAAGGGTGAAAAAGCTTAATATCTTCTGAAGCAAAGTTTTATTTTTTGAGCCTTGTATATCATTACCGTAACCATAGCCATAACTATAACCATAACCATAGCCATAACCATACTTTTGAAATCCACGACTTTTTAAACCATTGAAGATGACGGCAGGGTTCTTTAAACCAGTAACATTCTTGTTCTCATCTAGCTTTTTCAGAATTGATTTGGGGGTATATCCATGACGCACAACATACAAAGTAGTATGGCAAAGTTTTGTTAGTATACTTGCATCAGTAACAGGGGCAATAGGAGCTGTATCAATAAGTATATAATCAAATTCTTGTTCTAGAAAAGTTAACAACTCTGACATTCTGCCATTTAAAATTAGTTCCGAGGGATTTGGAGGAATTGGACCAGATGAAATAAAGAAAAGATTTTCATTAACGTCAGTCCGTTGAATAATTTCACCCATACCAACTGCTCCCACTAAGTAGCTACTTATACCAATAGTTGAATCAGCTTTGAAAAGCGGACTTAATTTGGGCTTGCGTAAGTCTAACTCAAGAAGCACAACTTTTTTATCAGTAAGAGCTAAACTTGTTGCTAAATTAGCCGCTATAAATGTTTTTCCTTCACCTGAGATGGTAGAGGTTATCAAAATTGTTTTTCGATGTTGGTTGATGCCCAAATAAGCTAAAGATGAACGTATTTGCCGAAATTGCTCAGCAATGACATGACGTTCCCCGTTTCCAATGACTATTTCTTGGCCTTTAAGGTCATGTGCTACTTCACCAATAATAGGCCAGCTTAAATATTTGACAATATCGTTTCTAAACAAGACATTTCGATTAATTATTTCTTTAAAACTTATAAAACCAATTCCTATTACAAGTCCTGCAGCAATGGCACCCAAATAAACAACCGACCTTTTTGGACTAATAGGCGCAAGAGAAGCTTCTGCCACATCTACTATTCGGCTATCTGCTACCGTACTCGCAAAAGACAGGGCAGTCTCTTCTCGTTTCTGTAGCAAAAATGTATAGATATTATTCTTGATAGACTGCTGACGGCTGATCTCCAGCAGTTCCCTTTCCTTTTGCGGAAGGGTTTTTAATACTGAAGCATATTGGTTGCTAACTCCTGTTAAATTGTTTCTTCCTGCATTGAGGCTTCTACGCTGGTTCTGGATGTTCTCTAATATACTAGGCTTTACCTTCTCAATCTGGTCCTGTACACTTACCAAAACATAGTTACCTTCTGCGGTTGTCTTCTTAAGTTTTTCATATTGCACCTCCAGTTCGTATAAGCGCTGTAATAATTGACTTAATACCGGATCATTGACGCCTAAAGTGGACGGCACTACACCTGCTGCTCCCGCTTTACTGCGTACATACTGCTCTACCTGGTCGAGCACCGCCAGCTGCATATTCATCTCTGCCACCTTCTGGTCATTGCTCTCTACGCTTTCAAGGAACAGTCGCCCCTGTTCACTGATGTTCACAATGCCTTTTTGCGTTTTGTAACGTTGTATCGCACCTTCCACAGAGTCAAGCTCATTTACTACAAAATGCAATCGTTCCTCAACAAAGGCAAGGGTATTGGCAGCCAGTTTATTTTTATCCTCAATAGCAGCACGGTTGTACACCTGGATGAGCTCATTCAGTACATCCTCCCCACGCTTCGGTATAGGATCTTTTAATTTTAGATTTATTACTGTAGCCTGTTTGCTCGTAGGTGACACGATAAGAGCGGATGCATAACTATTTACCACTCTTTTTACATCCACCAATGAGAAGTAGAAGGGTTTATCCTCCTTGCTTTGCCTGTAATTAGGATTTTTTACAAATCGGATGGTGTCACTGTCAACAACTATCCATGTATCCAGGTTGTACTCTTTTGAATCAAGTACCACCTTACCGTTTTTTACATAAAAGTATTCCTTGATAATGCCATTGATATGTGCAGGATCTTTCACCTGTACCAGCACCGGGGATGCCAGGTAGCCAGATACATCCTTCACCCTTCCCTCTTCCATAACAGGGGCATACAGGTGCAGGTTCTGTACCACTTCTTTCATCAGTGTTCTCGACTTCAGTACCTCAATCTCGTTCTCTACGATCTTCTTTGACCCAAACAGGTCAAGCGACTCCATGATATCGGCACTGTTGATCCCTTTCTTTTCATCTTTAACCAACAGGTTGGCTGTCACTTCATACACAGGGATGGTATATCGCAAGTAGATATACGCGCAGATACCTCCCAGCAGCATCAATGCCACAAAAAGCGGCCACCACGGCAGGTACTTTTCCACAAGTTCACTCAGCCCTTCTTCCTCCTTTGGCTTATACTCTTGCGAAAACGGAGACAATTGATTTGTTTGCATATGGAAAGATTTTACCGGAGTACCCGGTCAACAACAATGGCAAAAAAGGATAATCCACTTAAAACGATAGGCAATAACTGGCGTGTGCTACTTGCAGAAGAGATACGCGCAGGTGTGGGTTCTGCATAAATGATATCGTTGGTCTTCAGGTAATAATAAGGTGATGACAGGATATCACTGCTGTTCAAATTAACCCGGTGGGTAGTCTTCACACCTGCTTCTTCGCGTATCAATAGCAGATTGTCGCGCCTGCCATAGATGGTTAGGTCTCCCGCCAGTCCTAAAGCTTCTAATATGGTGATCTTTTCATTGGCCACGGTGATCACGTTTGGTCGCGCCACCTCACCCAGTACGGTCACTTTGAAGTTGAGAAATCGGATATGAACAATTGGGTCTACCAGTTGTTTTCCTTCTACCAATTTCTTTACTAGTTCTTCCGACAATTGCTTTTTTGTTTTACCGGCAGCTACAATGGCACCCAAAACAGGAAACTGGAAAGTGCCATCGGGATTTACCAAGTAACCAACTGTTTGCGTTGCGGAACTATTTGAGGTAGCCACCGACACGGTAGGCAGATTAGGCGTATTAAAAACAAGGGTAGCCTCTGGATTGGGACTGCTAACCGTAATGCTGAGGATATCATTTGGCTGTATTACCGGCTCCAGGTTAACATTGAGTTTCTGAATTGTGGTATCCTGCAGGGTATTAAAATAAACTGCTTTCCTGGTATTGGTGCAGGCTGCCATTAGTAACAGGAGAAAAACAATAAATACCAAAGTTTTCAAAGGGAGTAGGGAAATCTTCATATAGTCTCAAAAATAGAAACAAAGCAGCAGCATTACCCGCGGTTGTTGTTAAACGCTGTTATTTTAATAGATATATAATCAATTGTTACCACGGCTTCGCCACCCTCACTTACAGAGGTGGCAATTTAGAAGCGTGAAACGATCTTATCTACCGCCCCAATATGGGAGCGCATTCTCAAACGTGGAAAGGCAACAGCTTATTGTACACCTGGATCGGTTATGGCAGTTTTACTATTTAAACCACCAACTTCCACCTCAAACCTCCAACCCTAAACCTCAAACTTCAAACAGGTCTATCCTTCACTTCAGGCAATAAAAAAAGCACCTGGCACAGCCCGGCACTTAGTATTTGGTTTAGGTTCCTGGCGTCTCACCCTTGCCAGATTGGGCGCAAATATATCATTGCCAATCATCACACACCAGATTTAAAGTATAAAATATTTTAATCTTTAAATCCACAAAAACACCACTCTCAGCTATGGGCACCAGGTCTTTGCAGTTGGCCTGCTCGTTTATTAAAAAAGATTGCAAGCAACAGCACAACCAGGTACACAAAGAAATTGTACAAGTCGTGATGTTCTATATTGAATACGGGCTTCCATCCCTTTATCAGGCTCATCAACAGCGTAGCAATTCGAATAACGTTTACTATCCAAAATATTAGTACTCCCAGCAGTATCCAGGTAATTGTTGTTTTAAAATTTTTTTCATGGGCAACAACAAAAGCAATCCAGAAGCTAAATAAGCCAATGCCGATACATGATGAATTTAGCCGCACACCTTTTTCTCCTAATACTAATACATGCCCATAGATAGAAGCATTATGATCAAGTAGATGCAGCACATTATTTGCTGAATGTAAAATGGTGGAACGTAAAAATTCCATGTAGAATGGCTGTCCTTCACTTTCTATAATAGGTATAAAGATCAAACCCTTTGGATCTGATGCTGACCAATAGAAAATATGTCCAAAGTACAGCACGCAGAATATCCCAAGCAGTTTGATGATAAACCGATAGCCGCTATTTAACCAAATGCTCCGCCACATACAGTTCAAGATAATTAGGCAACTACTGCAGGAACTTTTGCAGGCATTTCAAATATTACACGCAACCTGCTGGTACCTGTAAGGGTGATGAACAAAGAAGATATCTCTATAACTTCCCGGTCATCTTGGTGCTTGATGGGCGTAGCGCCAAAATGAGCAACAACATCTGCAGGTTTCCGCACCTGTACATCGTTGCATCGCTCTACAAAATGCACCAGGTCAGTCATTTCCTGTTGTGGTACTACTACAGGCTTGTTCAGCCAGTAGATAATATGTTCCACCTGGTTGAACGACCGCAAAACCGCCAGCTCTGAAGCATGACAGTGCACAAATACATAAGTAGGAAAAATAACTGCGGGCTTTACTGCACGATGTGTAAATGCATCCGCTGGAAAGGAAACCGGCACATACGTTGCAAATCCTTTTTTTTGTAAAGTAGAGGAAAGTCTGATCTCGCTCCCCTCACTGGTGGATATAACATACCATTCTCTATCAGCCATAGCACACATTTGTTTAAGGTTGTTTATCGTTTTTCAGGGGTCTTTGCTACAGGCAAATAATCGTGCTTCTGCCGGTGGGGGGACAACAGAAGTACAGCAAAAGTAGCAAAGCCATCCTAAAATCCTAATTTCCTTTCCCTTTTTCAGGATTTTTACTCCTTTGGAGGTAGTCTAAACGCTGTAGCAGGCTGTACTAGTATGCATTAGATAATATTAAATTTTGATTAAAAGGAATAGGGAACGCGGGAAAGCTTGAACGCTGATTACGCAGATGGAAGGAAATGCTGAATTATGAATGATGCTCAATTTGACAATTTGAGAATTTGAAAAGAAAAGAAGCTGGAGAATGTGACAATTTGAGAATTTGAAGATTTGAAAATAAAATGGAGCAATGAGCAACAGGTAGGCTTATTGATCAACTTTTAATGCCCTTTCAACCATCCGTCTCGTTTGCGTGATCCGCGTGCTAAATCTGAAATCCCTAAATCAGAAATCTCAAAATATTTTCCTTGGATCCCTCCTGTTGTCGGGATGACAGTGGTTACTTGATCAGGCGTTAGGTTGAAGGCATCAGACATCTAAAATTCTACTTCCACTTCCAACTTATAACCTCACAACTCACAACTGAAAACTCCCACCTCACAACTCCCCCCATACCCCATACCCACCAATACACGCTAAAACCACGAATTGTCATCTAAATGCACATAACGCACCAAGAATGTACCTATAACCTACCTGGAAGTGGTTTTGCTTTGGTCTTGGTTTACTCTTGGTTTGGTCTTGATTTGGTCATGCTTTGAAAACGCTTGAAACAAGCGTTGTTTTCCACTCATCCATCTGCCCGGGGATCTGGAGATGAACAAATGAAGAGGAGAAGGAAGTATGGGCGGTAGGGATTAGACTTTAGGTTTTAGAAGTTAGATGGAAGATGCTAGATGGTAGATGTTAGGTGTTTGGTGTTAGGCGTTAGGTGTTAATAAAAGTGGAAGCTACTAAGTAGAAAGTCCCTCTAGCTTTGGCCTTTGTCTTACTACTTAAAACTAATTACTTACTACTCCCTCACCACTCCCTACTCTAAAATCACATGCTAGGCTTTCTAAAAAAAACCCGGGATCATTAATCCCGGGCTCTGCTTATTACTGCCGAAGTACTTTAACGGCTTGTGATAATTTCAATAAAGAAGACGCTTTTAGGCGCTGATATACTTCCTTATCACATCTGCAATATAATCATAATGCGCTTCGTCCAGGCCCGGCCACACACCCAACCAGAAAGACTGGTTCATGATGATGTCCGTATTTTTAAGGTCACCCACCACCCTATGATTTACCCCTGCATAAGCTGGTTGACGAAGCAGGTTGCCTGCAAACAATAAACGCGTGCCTATCTTTTTTTCCTCCAGGTGCTGTACCAGCATATGCCTGTCAGAAGCGTCTCCTTCTCTTAAGGTCATCAAAAATCCAAACCATGAAGGATCACTTTTTGGTGTAGGCTCAGGAAGGATAAAGATCTCTTCAAACTCTTTCATTCGCTCGTAAAGCGCAGTATAATTTGCCCTACGTTTCTCTACAAAACGATCCACTTTCCGTAACTGCGACAAACCAATGGCAGCTTGCATATCGGTTACTTTCAAATTGAATCCAATATGCGAGTAAGTGTATTTATGGTCATAGCCATATGGCAGGCTGCCTAGCTGTTGGCCAAACCTGCAACCACAGGTATTGTCTTTACCAGGCTCACAATAGCAGTCTCTTCCCCAGTCGCGGAAGCTTTCAGCGATCTTTGACAATACAGGATTATTGATCAGTACAGCGCCACCTTCTCCCATTGTAATATGGTGCGCAGGATAAAATGAAAAAGTAGAGATATCGCCGAAGGTGCCGGTCTTCTTTCCTTTGTATGTTGCGCCTAGAGAATCGCAATCATCTTCCACTACCCATAGGTTATATTTTTTAGCAACACGCATCACTTCGTCCAGGTCAAAGGGATTGCCCAGTGAGTGAGCGATCATTATAGCCTTAGTTTTTGGAGAAACAGCTGCCTCAATCATTTCAGGCAATACATTATGTGTGGCTATATCTACGTCAATGAATACAGGTACAGCACCAAACTGCACCATTGGATTGACAGTAGTTGGAAAACCTGCTGCTACTGTTATCACTTCATCGCCTGGCTTAATGGCTCGTTCTCCCAGCTTAGGAGAAGTAAGGGCGTAGAAGGCAACCAGGTTGGCAGATGAACCGGAGTTCACCAGTAAGGTCTTCACACTTCCGAAATATGCAGAGAATTCTTTTTCAAACTGGTTGGCAAAACGACCCGCAGTCAGCCAGCCATCTGCTACAGCCTCCATACCCAGCAGAAGGTCATCTTCTTCTATGATTTTTCCTGTTACAGGTATGTATTGTTCGCCCGCTTTAACAGGCTTAGAAACATTCATTTTAAAATCAGGCGCCGAAATAATCATGTTTAAAGTTATTTTCTTAAAAAATCATCAAGGTTTGAAAATTTAAAATCAGGAAATTCCATCAGGAATCTTTGTGCAAATAACCCTCCTTTTAAAGGACGAGCAGCAGGCTGGTTCAATTCGTTTGTCGCTACTGCCGATACTTTGATAGGGATATTCAATGCGATTGAAATCCTTTGCAGTAGTTGAACCCTGCTTAGATAATCGGTACTAGCAAGATGGTACACACCCTTCTTCATACCATTAATCAATAACAATATTGCACGCGCAATATCCGTCGCATTTATAGGAGTAGCATATTGATCGAAAGGCGCACTAAAATTGCTAACCCCTTCTTTTATCTGCCCAATTGTACGTAGTACATAGTTTTTACCTCGCTCCTCGTTACCATACACATTTGTGATTCGTATGATCAGGTAGCCTTGTTCATCACATCCTTCTGCTACCAATTTCTCAGCTAGCAGTTTATGCTGGCCATAAATATTTAAAGGCTTTACCGGAGCAGCTTCGTCGTACGGGCCACAGGTGCCATCAAATACATAGTCAGTAGAGATATAAATGAAACGGCTATTTTTTTGATTGGCAAACGCAACCAAGTTTTGTGTAGAAACAACAGTCTGTAAATAACTAAGTTCCGGTTCTGTTTCACACCTATCTACATGCGTTAATGCACCTGTATGTATAATGACATTCCAATCAATAGATGTTATATAAGTCGGCCATTCTTCCATAGAAGTGCAGGGATCAAAAGCTACAGTATGAGCGGTTGCATAGTTTCTATGTGTAGAACATATGTTCCAGAAAGGTTGCTCTTCCTGGAAAAGCTGATGAATATTGCCTCCTACCAATCCCGAACCTCCAATGATCAGTACTCTCATTAAAATTGGCTTGTGTATTGAGTGAAGGAAATAAAATCTTTATCGCGACCAGATAGAACAGGGTCTTTCACCGGCCAATCAAAACCAAACGAATTCCATAATATCCCTCCTTCTGCTTCTTTTGCTTGGGAGGTGGTGGTATGATATTCAACTATACTGTTGCTTTCTAGACTGAGAAAACCATGTGCTAAACCTTTTCCAATGAATAGCATCTCCCGGTTTTCAGCAGTTAGTAGCCGGCTAAAAGTCTGTCCATAAGTAGCAGAAGATTTCCTGAGGTCAAGCACCACATCCAGTATAGATCCTTGTAAGACATATACAAGCTTATCATGTGCATGGGGAGGATATTGAAAATGCATTCCCCTGATCACATCCTTATTTGAAATAGAATAAAAGCTTTCAGTAAAAGAAGGATCAAGTCCGTTCTCTGCATAAAAACCGTCATGAATCGTTTTTACGAAACTGCCTCTTTCATCATGATGTACAAACGGCTGGATGATGAACAAACCATCCATTTCAGTTTTAAGTAATTTCATTTATTTCTGTAACAGTATTTCTAAATCCTACTTTGCCCAAACAATATTTTTATTAAATGCCTTTTGAGTATACTGGTCAATTTGTAACAACCTTTGATCTATAAGTGAAGAAAGATCTGCTTCATGCATATATCCATCAGCTGTAAAGGCTATGGTTTCATTGAAGTCTAATACAGGTTGCCACTTTAATATAGAAACAGCTTTTGAAATATCAAGTTTCAACAAATTTGCTTCGTGTGGTTTTTCTACTGCCTCAGAAGGAAACGAAAAATTCCCGCTTTTTAAATACGCAATCATTTCATCAATCAATTCCTTCACAGAAAAATTACCATTGTAAGATGGACCAAAGTTCCATCCACCAGCAAATCTTTCATCGGTATATAAAGCACTAGCTAGATGTAGATAACCACTTAAAGGTTCTAATACATGTTGCCATGGCCGGGTAGCACAAGGATTGCGCAGGTATAAAGAAGTACCAGTTTCCTGTGCCCTAAAAAAATCCGGGACAATTCTGTCTTCTGCCCAATCACCTCCACCTATCACATTACCTGCACGTGCAGAAGCAATACGGCAACTATTGGGTTGATTGAAATAGGAATGCAAATAAGAAGATGTGATCAGTTCAGCACAACCTTTACTAGCACTGTATGGATCCTTGCCACCCATTGCATCATTTTCACGATATCCCCACACCCATTCCTTATTATCATAACACTTATCACTGGTAATGTTGATAGCAACCTTAACAGAGGGTGTTTTTCTAACTGCTTCAAAAAAATTAACCACCCCCATCAAGTTGGTTTCAAAAGTCTCTACAGGGTCTTTATAAGAACGTAGAACAAGCGGTTGTGCAGCAAGATGAAAAACAATTTCTGGTTGAACAGATGTGAAATAATCTTCCAGTTTCTGCCTGTCCTTTACATCACCTACGTAGTGATTGATACGGGAAGAAAGGTTACATCGAACAAAATTATCTTTATCGCCATAAGGATCTAAAGCATATCCATAAACTTCAGCACCCAGGTGTATGAGCCATAAAGCTAGCCATGAACCTTTGAAACCAGTGTGGCCGGTTACCAACACTTTTTTTCCTTCATATATATTTGAAAAAGCCATATTAAAATTTACCAGGTTTTCCATTTTGCTTTATTCATCATCCAATCATTTTCCAGCTCGTGCTTGTCGCGCAAGGTATCCATAGGTTTCCAGAAACCCTCGTGCTTGTAGGCAGCCATCTGGCAATCGAGTGCCAATTTCTCCATTGGCTCTTTTTCCCATATGGTAGCATCATCCTTTATGTAATTAAATACCTGCGGCTCACAAACAAAAAAACCTCCATTGATCCAGGATCCGTCTCCTTTAGGCTTTTCAACAAAACCATCCACGCAACTTTCAGCATTCAGGTTCAATGCTCCAAAACGACCTGAGGGTTGAACAGCAGTGACTGTACAGAATTTTTTTTCTCGCTTATGAACATTCACCAATGCAGAAATGTCAATGTCGCCCACTCCATCGCCATAGGTAAGCATGAATGGCTCGTTCCCGATGTGTGGCTGCACCCGCTTGATCCTTCCTCCTGTCATAGACCCATTCCCGGTATCGACAAGGGTAATCTTCCATGGTTCTGCCTGGCTATCGTGTACTTTCACTGAATTGTCTGCAAGGTCAATCGTCACATCGGATTTGTGCAGAAAGTAGTTTGCAAAATATTCTTTGATTACGTACCCTTTGTATCCAAGGCAAACGATAAAATCATTGAAGCCATGTGAAGAGTAGATCTTCATGATATGCCATAGTATTGGCATACCTCCTATTTCTACCATAGGCTTTGGCTTCAGAGTTGTCTCTTCTGATAATCTTGTTCCCAGTCCACCGGCTAAAAGAACGACCTTCATTTTATTGGCTAGTTTTTGGTTAGGCTTTGATTGTTATATGTGGTTGTGTAGGAAAACTGCAGCACAATAGATATTCGTCCTGCTGTATTTCTTTTTCTGGTTGTTGATGAGTTACTGTCTTGAGTGAGCCATGCAACAATGTGGCAGCGCAAAAGGTACAGGAGCCTGTCTGGCAACTATAAGGGATATCAATATTGGCATCTAAGCAAGCATCTAATATGGATTTGCCAAAAGGAACTTTAACGTTATGAACTCTTCCCTCGAAATCTACAGCAACATCGGCATCCATAACACCCTGCAGTGCAGATGGATCAACAGTATTATGAAAGTTTTCAAAATGAACGGTTGACATAGGCGCATGAGCTAGTATCTCATGATGTATCATGTCCATCATGTCCACAGGTCCACAAAGGTAGTGATAACTGTTAGCGTGGATATAGTTCATGACCTGGCTGACGCATTCCCTTGTAATACGGCCCTCAAAAAAGCAGTCATCACCAGGTACAGGTTTGCTGAAGATGTGGTATACCTTCAAACGATCAGGGAAAGCTTTCTCTAATGATTGTATCTCATCACCAAATATTATGGATTCTTTGTTCCTGTTACAGTAAATTAAACTAACAGAGGTAGTTGCCTTATTATGTAATACATCTCGGATGATGGACCATGCAGGAGTTATACCACTACCCGCACTCCAGCAGGTAATATGGTCCACTTCTTTATCATCTGGACATACGAAACGTCCCATTGGTTCCATTACTTCATAGGCATCACCAGGTTTTGCATTATTAAGCAAATAGCTAGAAACTACACCATCACATATAGCTTTGACGGTAATGTTAAGTGTCTTGTCCAACCCATATACAGAAGAAATTGAATATGGTCGCCTGTATGTTCGCCCATTGATCTTGACAACTAACGTAATATATTGCCCTGATTTATACTTTATCTTCTTTAAAGCTGGCTGTTTGAAATGAAGAGATATTGCAGTACTTGTTTCTCGTTTAATATCAGCAACAGTAAGAGTAAAATTCATGATAAATGCGCAAATTATAATTTGATACAACCTCCAACCTTCTTACTCCTTTTTCCTCACATTCCGCCGTTCTTACCCACCGTTGGTGATTGTATCACCTGTAGAAGGTTTATTTCAAGCAGAAGCTGCACGAGGGTGTAAACATTGTACCTTAAACTGCTGCGATATGAGTTAATCAGTGTACAGCTCAGGGTGTCCAGGGGCAGCAAATATAGACCTTCAAACGGGGTAAGAATAGACATTTCTGCTATATCTCCATGAATCAAAAACGAAAAATGCCCCCTTTTATTTCGCTTCCCTTGATCAAGATGGTTCCAGTTGTACAGGAATAAGCGGCATATACTACAGAAGTTGAAGCTGATATTTACTTCACGAAAGAAGAAACCATGGAAGATGTAAACAACTTAATTTCAGGTTCATGAGCTTTTATAAATGCTAAAAAGGTATGAATGTGCTACTGCCAACTAATCCTTCTTTTTACCATACAATTTCATTTTTGGAAATTCACCTTCTCTCAAAAATCACTTCCCAATCCGCTCATCTCCTTGCTTTATCATTTCGCAGGCTTTTTGAACTTTTCCTTGAAAATCGTCAAGATCTTCGCTGATGAATATCCAGCTGTGGTGGCTGCCGTCGATATCGAATTCCATGTGTGAGTGGTGGAGCTCGTTGGAAAGCGCTTCAAAAAATTCAGGCTGTGTGGCTACAAATACTCCATTGAATTCAGGGTTGACATCCGTTTCGCGAAGCAGCAATATATTTTTACCATTTACAAACAAGCCATAGCAGCCAAGCATTTTTTGTACATGCGGCCGTACAGGATAGAGGTATTGGAGTACAAAATCATAGGGTATCTGGTAGCTCATATCAATAGGGGTTAATAACAAAAATGCTGCTTTTTGCAACACGCTGCTGCGGCAATTTGTTTTTACCTTGCATCCCTAATACAGCATGCAGATGGTGATCTATAATGTAACAATCAAAGTGGCCTGGCAGATAGCAGATGAGTGGTTGCAATGGATGCAACAAACACATATGCCCGGCATGATGGCTTCGGGATGTTTTGTGTCGCACCAGCTGGTGCGCCTGCTGGATATTGACGAAGCAGAAGGCCCTACTTATGCAGCACAGTTTACCGCCCATTCCAAACAACAAATAGATGATTACCTGGAGCAATACTCCCCCACCCTGCGCCAGCAAGGCTACGATAAATGGGGCGACCAGTTTATTGCATACCGCACCATTATGCAGGTAGTACAGTAGTTGTGGAAACTTTTAGTAATAACAAATAGTTACTACCAACGCAGTAAGCATTCTAACTAAAACGACCGTTTTTACTGGATTATGCAAGGCAAACAGTGCTGAAACGCTTGCTGGCAGCGAGTTTCAGCCTTTCATCAATCAGTGTATTGTATTACTAATACGCTGAAACCCTTACGTGGTGCGGCTTTCGGCCAAATACTGATAGCTTTATTTTCAACTAAAGTTTTTGTTCGTAACTAAAAGCAAATAAATTTGTTTCTGTTAATCACAAACAAAAAAACATTTACTATGAACAAAGCTGAACTGATTGCCAAAATCGCTGACGATGCAGAGATCACAAAGACACAAGCAAATGCTGCTGTTGACTCTTTTGTAGAAGCTGTAACCAAGACTCTAAAAGGTGGCGGAAAAGTAACCCTGGTTGGTTTCGGTACTTTCTCTGTATCTAAAAGAGCTGCACGTAATGGCCGCAACCCTCAAACCGGCCAGGTGATCAAGATCAAAGCAAAGAAAGTAGCAAAATTCAAAGCTGGTAAAGAACTATCTGCAAGAATCTAACTTGCATGTATATATAGGAATGAAGCGGTCCTCATGGCCGCTTTTTTTGTTGGCGGCATCCACTGATCTTTCTTTTGAAACGCTGCTAAAAGGTGCCCGAACTCGTTACTGTACTGCCGGCTCAAGCTTTACTTTGTTCCATTCAGCAATATCATGTACGTTTGCAGCCGTCAAACTTTAAAATTTTTATCATGGGAAGAGGAGACAAGAAAACAAAGAAGGGCAAGATCTTCAAAGGATCTTATGGTAAAGCACGCCCTGCACGCGCTACTAAAGCAGCTAAGCCTGCTACTACAGAGCAAAAAGAAGGATAATCCAGTTGATCAGTTGATAGGTTGATCCGTGACCGGCGCCAGCCGTACCTAATTAACTTATCAATCGAGTCAACTGATCAGCAATATCCATTTCTACCTTTTCTACAACCAACGGCAAGTGCCACCTCTACGGCGCCAGCCTTTGTACCAGCCACTCATTTCCTGTTAAGGTAAATACCAGCCTGTCATGCAGGCGGCTACTTCTCCCCTGCCAGAACTCCATTCGCACAGGTCGCACTATAAAACCACCCCAATGCGGCGGACGGGGAATATTACCATCAGCAAACTGTTCTGTATATTTCTGAACGTTCTCTTCTATTACATGACGTCCAGCTATGATTGTGCTCTGTGGCGACGACCAGGCACCTATCCTGCTGCCCTCGGGCCGCGAATGAAAATAAGCATCGCTGTCTGCCTCACTTATTTTTTCAGCTTTGCCTTCTATGATTACCTGCCGCTCCAGCTCACGCCAAAAGAACAGCAACGATACGTTTGGGTTCAATCCTATCTCGGTGCCTTTGCGGCTTTGGTAGTTGGTAAAAAAGATGAAGCCTTCGTTGGTAAAACCTTTTAGCAAAACAATACGCGTAGAAGGATGACCATCGGTGGTGGACGTAGCAAGTGTCATAGCATTTACTTCATCCAGCTTGCTTTCCACCGCCTCATCCCACCAGGTAGAAAATTGTTGAATAGGATCCTTTTGTACATCCTGCTCCATCAGCGACCTGAGCTTGTAATCTTTACGTATGTCTGCTATTGACTTCATCGGCGGGTTTTATGCAAATGTAGAACCTGCAGCGTGTTCGTGCTACTGATCCGTGTCATCATAAAAAAAGCGGCATAAGAGCCGCTTTTAAATATTAGTTGGTCACCAGTGTTCCTACGTCCATGCCTTGCACTACCTGTAGTAGTGTACCCGGTGTATTCATATCAAATACAATGATCGGCAGGTTGTTTTCCTGGCAAAGCGTGAAAGCTGTCATATCCATCACTTTCAAATTCTTGTTGATCACTTCACCAAAGCTGATCTTATCGAAACGCTGTGCAGTAGGATCCTTTTCAGGATCTGCTGTATATATACCATCTACACGTGTACCTTTTAAGATCACATCCGCTTTTATTTCGATTGCCCTTAGCGAACCTGCAGTATCGGTGGTGAAATAAGGATTACCTGTACCGGCACCAAAAATCACTACACGTCCTTTCTCCAGGTGGCGAATGGCGCGGCGACGGATATAAGGCTCTGCTATCTGCTCCATTTTGATGGCGCTCTGCAATCTTGTATATACGCCTATTTTCTCCAGGCCAGCCTGTAGTGCCATTCCATTGATAACAGTAGCAAGCATTCCCATATAATCGCCCTGGGCACGTTCTATACCGGTTTCTGCTTCGTTCATTCCACGGTAGATGTTGCCACCACCAATTACTATGGCTACCTGTACACCTAATTCTATTACTGATTTAATGTCTTGTGCGTACTGAGAGATAACATCTGAATCCAGACCATAATTCTTATCACCCATCAATGATTCACCGCTAAGCTTTAAAAGGATACGTTTGTAGTTAGGAAGCATGTTTGTTTTATTTCGTGTGCAAAGAAAGGAAAAGCAAAGGGTTTTAAAAAAAGGATTGCAGGATACCGGATGCTGGATGCATGATGCTTAATGCTGGATAGAGGATACAAGATATTTGGCTCCTACATACCAAACTTGTGACTTATGATTTTACTTAAAAATTAAAGTAGGTGTTTATAATAAACCCATTGTTATACTGGTATACGTTGCGGTTATTGATCTCCCTGCCTAATTGTACAGTTTGATTAAGGAAACCACCTTCTACCCTGAAGTTGTTGTTGGCTTTATAGCCTATCATCAAGCCTATCCTGTTCTGGTCAAAAACATTCTCGCCAACATTCTTTCCAAAACCAATGAAGATCTCATCATATGCTGCAGCAAACCATTTGTTGCCAATAGGAATATCTACACGCGGCATATAACGGGCACGGTTCAGGTAAATGTATTCATCAGCGCCTTCGCTAGCCATAGAATGCAGCCTGCCCAACCAGCGTTGTTCCAGGCGAAGCCTGTGCATCAGGTTAACCTTACCAACCGGCGAGTTCACCACCAGTTGCTCGTAGATCCTGTGTTCAGGAAATTGTTTGGGCACACCAGACAAGGCATATTCTCCATACGGATAGGTTTCAATCCATGCATAACCAATATGTGCCGTCACCTGCGGGTGGAACTTGTAATTGACTCCTACACGCAACAGGCTTTGCTGCCAATCTTTAATGAAGTTGTCGCGGCGCCATTGATATTCTATATGGCCGCTTACTTTATTGCTGATGGCAGGTGTGATAGTGGTGGAAAACCAGCCTATTTGGTTGTGATCGCTGATCCTGTTTTGTGCATGTATAATGCTTACAGAAAAGAATGCCAGTAGTAAAAGTAATTTTCTCATAGTGGGCGCAAAAATACCACTGGCAGATAAAATGATGCCACTACTTATTTATTCTTTTATGGCTTTGATAGAATACATCATGGGCAGCACTTCTTTACCATGTATACGCCAGTAGCCATCGGCACCTTGCTGCAGGTGTTCAAAACAATTGTAGCAGGAATAAGGGAACTCGTGAAACAGCGTGATCTTCAGCCCATGTTTTAGTAACGCGGTAATAACTTCCGAGAGGGAATGGTTCCAGGAATATTCTTCGTAATGTATAGGAGCATCTTTATCAGCATAAGTACCGGTCTTGGTTTCCACTATTACCTGCGCATTGTGGTAAGGGTACATAAGCGAAGTAAAGTTGTCATCCATCATCCACAACACAGGGTGAAACTCCACCATGTAAAATGTGCCGCCGGGCTTCAGGCAGGCAGCAATCACTTCTGCCCATTTATCCAGGTCGGGCAGCCAGCCTACCACACCGTATGAAGTGAACACTATGTCAAACTGCTGGTTGACATGCGCAGGCACATCGTATACATTACAACAGATAAATTCCGCAGGCACCTGCACTTCTGCCGCCAGTTCCTTGGCAAGCTTAATAGCCTCCTCCGAAAAATCAATTCCTGTAACGGTTGCTCCTTCCCTGGCCCAGCTGAGTGTATCCATTCCAAAATGGCATTGCAAATGAAGCAGCGACTTTCCCTGTACATTTCCCAGCTCTTCCAGCTCAATAGCATTTAATGCAGATTTACCTGCTTTAAATCCATCCACATCATAAAAAGCAGTGTCTTTATGAACCGCTGCTCTTTTATTCCAGGCATCTTTATTTGCTTCAAAATAAGTGGCTGCGTGCTGGCTCATGGCTGCAAGTTTTTAAGGAGTTAGTGTGATTTAAAAAGCGGGTCACATCTATAAGGTTACCCTGTACTTCTATCTAAGAATGGTAACAGAACCTGTGATTGGTTGGTAACCTGGCTGTTTCAGATCAATGATGTAATAGTAGGTACCCACGGCTAAAGGCTGGCCATTAAAGCTTCCATTCCATCCGCTGGTGTAGCCAATCGTCCTGTACACCACACGACCATATCTGTCGTACACTTCCAGTACGCTACCCGGGTAATCAGCAAGATTAGGTATAAGCCATGTATCATTTATGCCATCACCATTGGGCGAAAAAGCATTCGGCACATTTAGTGGTTTTAGCACAGTGATACGTACTGTATCCTCTCCTGTACAATTAACTGCACCTGTAGCCATCAACCTGTAGGTCTGGCTTTCTACGGCAGTGAAAACCGGACGCAACACGTTTGCATTGTTTAGGTAAGTAGCAGGTGTCCACCTAAAGGATAAAGAGGTATCATTTACAAATGGATGAAGCTGGTAAGTGGAGCCTTGCGGGATAAATACGTTAACGCCTGCATCTACACGTGGCTGCACATTTACCAAAATAGCTTGAGTGGTATCGGCCATACAACCTTCAGGTGTGCTAACCATAAGACGAACAGTGTAATTACCCGGCAGAGCATATGCCTTTTCAGGATTGGCCGCAGTGCTCATTGTACCATCCCCAAACCGCCATACATAGCTGCTGATAGTGCTATTAGGCGCAGAGCTTAGATCCGTAAAAGTGGTTGCTTCGCCCTGGCAAACGGATGAAGTAGATACTTCAAAATCAGCTACCGGTCGTCTGTAAAACGAATTGAAAGTTTTTACGGTGTCGTTGGTACATCCGGCTGCAGAGGTAGCAATAAGCATGATATTGTAGCTGGCGCTATCTTCATAAACATGCGATCCATTGAATGTAGTGGCGCTGTTACCATCTCCATAATTCCATGTAAAGCTGAGTTCGGAAAGGGTGCCGTTAGGTAGTGTAGTGAGGTTATTAAATTGTAATGAACCACCCGGCAGACAAACCGATTGAGGCATAGCAAAATCAACAGCAGGTAAAGCATGTACACGCACAACCTTTGTTGCCGGTGCACTACTACATCCTGCATCACTGGTTACTACCAGCTGCACATTATAGTTGCCGTAATTGTCATACAACTTCCTGAACGGTGGACGATCAGTACCCGTTGTACCATCACCAAACGTCCATGCATACGATGCGATAGAGCCTGTAGGTATGGAAGAATTGTCGGTAAAACTGGTGGAGTCGCCAACGCAAATACTGGAGAAAGTAAAATCAGCAACAGGCTGTGGTAAAACAGTAATAGTTGTTATTGCTGAATCTTTACATCCGCCAACGCTTGTAAAAACATATTTGATCTCGTGCTGGCCTACACCTGCCTGTGCCGCGGTGAACACACCCGCTGCCGTTGTTCCATTACCTGAATAAACACCACCGCCTTGTACATTAGAAACGGATGATTGCAGCGTGAAAGCCGGCTCACTAAAACATACGGTTTGTGCCGGCGCAGGTGTCACTACCGGTACAGCATGAAGCGTAATGTCTTTGGCCTTTTCACTTATACATCCTCCCCTTGAATACACCACAACCTTAATGGTAACACCAACCGTAGCCGGGGCAGTAAATGAAGGATATAAATGCGGGTAAAGGGCATTGGCTGCCGGGTTATCAATTTGTGTAAATACAGCAGGCTGGTTTACCGCATCCCAGTAAATGTCCATCCTGTAGATAGAATCTGCAGTTACATTCATCTGGTTTCGCAGTTGTACCTGGTTACGCACACACAATGCATTTTCATTTACAATGGCATAATTGATGGCAGGTGAAAAACCGCCGGTAGTAAAAGGCATTGCCAAAGTATTGGTACATCCATTGGCAGTAGTTACTGTAAGCGAAACATTATACGTTCCGTAGGCAGTATACTTATGCAGCGGGTTGCGTGCAGTATCAGTAGTAGGGTTAGCAGGCGTAGCGTTCTGATCTCCAAAATTCCACAGGTAAGTAAGTGCCTGGCCATCTGGAACCGTACTGGTATTTATGAACTGGGCCATGCTATCGGGAAGACAGCCTGTAGGTACGGTAAATGAAGGAGTGGGCTTTGCAAAAATTGTTACTGCCTTTTGTGTTGTATCGCCTGTACAGCTTCCTGCACGGGCAGCATGTTTTACTATATACGTACCGGGCGCATTGTACTGCTGGCTCTGTGGTGCATTGGTAGGTGCATTTACCTGTACCCCATTACCAAAATCCCAGTACCAGCTATGGATAGCGTTTCCACTATACGACGAGGTATCGGTGAAGTTGACGGTTCCTCCTTCGCAGGCATTTGCAGGACTGAAACCAAAAGTAGCCGTAGGCGGCGGACTAGTAACTACTGCCTTAATTGTATCGCCAATACAGCCATTATCTGCTATCACCCGCAGCCGCACATTGCTGCTGCCAATATTGGGAAATAGAAAAGCAACATTCTTCACACTGTCTACACTGCCATCAGGGAATGTCCAACGGTAGCGGTTAACAGAGAATCCTGTTCCAATGAAACTCCCAGATAAGTAAGCGGAGTCCAATCTGCAGCCGGTATAGGAGGTTGTAAAATCAGCACGAGGAGGTGGATTGACAGTAAGGCTATAGGTGATCTCTGTGGTGTTGTCGCAGTTATCTACTTCAGGAGAAGTAATGGAAATAGGAATGTTGAATGTGCCGGTTTGGTTAATCAGGTATTCTCCCGGCAGGCGGTATTCATAGAATTTTCTTGATCCAACCAATGATGAATCAAAAGGAACAGGATTATTTACTGTTACATCCTGGTTGGGCTGCATGGCACCAACCTGGCTAAGCCTCCACACCATCTGGATTGGTTTGTACGAAAGCTTAATGGTGAAATTAAAAGGAGTATTGGTACAGGCACTAGTACTACTTCCAATAGTACTAAGCGTATTGGTAACTGATGGCAGAGCATCCAAATTATTAACCAGGGTACCCGCGTTGTAACCATAACTTTCTACGTTTCCAAAACCATAAGTAATAGCAGTAAAAGCAGAGTCACTTTGTATAGTATGCGGACTATTGGTAGGAAGTAATTTTATAGCAACACGGTAATCCGGGTTTTGCGGATGGTTCTTTACAACATCAAATGCATTGCTGCCATTAACTGTAAGTGAATTAAAACCCAGCTGGTGAATGATCACGCTTACATATACATTGGTGATACTTTGGTTACTGGTTGCATAAAATCGCGCCCTGTTAATGGCTTGTTCCAACGGGCTCAAGAAGAACATTTCAGGATCACCATTACCTGTATACGACGCACAACTCTGCATGGATGGAACATACTGGCCAACCAGGACAGGTCTATCTGCTTCTATATAATCACCTGATGTTCCAGAGAACTCGTAATAGAAATTGCGCTGCAGGTTCGTCAACCTTGTCCCGTTCCTGTAAACAACCGTATTGGGATCGCGAACAGCCACACGGTACCAGTTGGTATTAGGTGAATTGATATTAGCTGTGCTAATGGTGTTGTAGGTGAGATATCTAGTTCCCCACGCACTTGCAGGAAATATTTGCTGTTGCATAAACTCGCCGCTGCTACCGCAAATGATCATCCGGCTGGCACCTGAGAAAACGCCGATGGGATGACACTTACCATCGGAACCCGCAATAGATCTTATTTTACTTCCTGTCAGGTCCTGCCCCACAAGGCTGTTAGATTGGCCAAATACATTATACACCTGGCCACGTTGCAGGTTTACTACAAAAGGGACATTAGCTGCCCTTCCACCTTGTGTAACCACCGATGGAGTGATCTCAACACGTGTATTGTTTTCGCTGGCAACTACAAAAAACCAAGAATAGGAAGGATTGGAATTACTCTCCTGGTGATAGTTGAGTGAGTAGTAGGTATATCCAAAAGTTTCTACCGGCATGAGCATAGTGGCTCCCGATGAGTTAGCACCATACTGGTGTGCATACGCTACTATGGGTACATTACTGGAAATATGAATTCCCCTGTTACTTTCTCCTTCTGTTTGAATACGGGCATCGTTAGGTCCATTCTTAGGTATCTCTATGCTTTGTCTTACCGTATTAGCGGGTATATTATAGGTTTGAGAAAAGCCTGTTCCATTTACCGAAACTGTAACGGTGGCTGCCTGCTCCGTGCTTAGGTACAGCACCAGTTGCTGCCCATTGCCATGATGGAATAAATTGTTATGACCATAGGCCAACCAGAACTCACGGCCGCGATTGCTCAGGTTCTGCGCCTGCAGCCCTAAAGATCCGGCTACCAACAAAATCATTAAAAGAAAAGATTTACACCCCATACAATTGGAAGATATTAAAGCACACAAGCAATTAGGTGGTTGTCCAGAATATCGGTGTGGCTAATCATTATATATGATCCGGCCCTGCTTCGTCCAGTTAATACCAGGTAAAAAAGCAGGCTTTAAAAATACGTCTTAATGCATTTGTAGCCGCACCACATATGTAAATGAGGTGGCGAGCCGGTAAATCGGTTGAATTGCGCCAGTAAAAGATGCCGTTTCAGAGGATGGCGTTGCCCCGCAGAAGGAATAGCGCAGGGTAAGGTTGGTATGGCGGGATGAATTAAAAGTTTATATCAGTAACACGTATCAAATTTGTAGTATATGCAGCATTTCGTTGGGCTCCGCCCAACGCTGTTTGTAGAAGGAATATGTGATTGAAAATTATTTGGCGTAGCCCAATCCTGTTTCGCAAAGTTTATAAGCGTCAATGGGTTGAGCTATGCTCAACAATCAACCTCAACATCCATTCTACAAACAGGGATGCTATGCGCATCTGGATGTAATACACCAACAAAAACATTTCAAAATGTAGCTGCTCGTTGGGCATCGCCCAACACTGTTTGTATAAGGAAATGTGGTAGAGAATTACTGGGCGTAGCCCAATCCTGTTTCACAATGTTTAGATGCATCTGAGGGTTGAGCGATGCTCAACAACCGCATCATTTTAATTTTTCTACAAACGGGGATGCGCTATGCGCATCTGGATGCAAATCTTCTTGCGCATGGAAAACTTTCAATTGCATCACACCCCGCCTCTGCTCCACCAAAAATGCATAGAATCAAAAAGAGCTTCACAAACGGAAGCTCTTTTCTATAATGGGAGAATGTCAACTTAATAATGAAGAACTTTGAATTCGACTCTCCTGTTCTTCGCCCTGCCTTCAGGATTGTCTTTTCCACTAGCCGTTTTATTTGGCGCTACCGGCATTGTTTCACCATAACCTTTAGCACGCAGTCTGCCTTCTTCTATACCTTGAGTCACCAGGTATTCAACCACAGATTTCGCTCTTAGCTCAGACAATTGCATGTTGTAACTATCATCACCTAGACCATCCGTGTGTGCACCAATCTCAACTTCAGCCTTAGGATATTCTTTCAGAAGGGCTACCAGCTCGTTTAGCTTAGGATATGAAGTTGGCAGCAATTTGTACCTGTCAAACTCAAAGAAGATATTGTTCATCAGTACCGGCTTCTCTACTTCGTAAGGAACCACAGGTTCTGGTTTTACCAGGCAAACAGTCGGGTTAACTAACGTATTCACCTCATCATTTGCAGGCGCATTGAAGTGAATGCTTTTAGGAGCAGTGAAACCTTCGGCAGATGCAGTTAGTTGCAAAGGCTGGTATTCATCCAATGTTAGTTCATATTTACCAGTAGTACCAGTTGTAAGCGTTACAACTTGCTGGTTATTGATACTGTCAAGAATTCTCACTGAAGCACCTGCTACAGGTTCGCCGGTTTTACAATCAACCACCAAACCAAAAATCGTTTTCTTAAAGCGCTTTTTGTTCAGGGTGAACATTTCTAAACAACAAACAGAAGAACGATCTGAGCTGAAGTAGATATTATCAAGCACATATTTATCCCCGGTACTAACTACATAAATGTCATCTTTTACAGAGTTAACAGGATAGCCAAGATTAACTGGTGTAGCAAAAGAACCTACTGTTCCTTTTGCCTGGTAGAAATCAAATCCACCCATACCTACTCTTCCTTTGCTCGAAAAGATCAAAGAGCCAGAGCCAGGATGATAATAAGGAGCTTGCTCATCATCTTCAGTGTTGATGGCATCACCTAAATTAGTTGATACACCACTACCTTCTACAGGAGTAACATAAAGATCGAACTTGCCTTTACCACCAGGCTTGTTGCTTGCATAGAAAAGGTATTTACCATCAGCAGAAACAAAAGGTTGTTGCGAGCTATAACCTTCTACGTTCACATCACCTTTCAATGGTGTTGGTTCACTCCATGTGTCTCCAGTTTTAGTACTGGTAAATATTGAAGCAGTGTTACGGCCATTCAAACCAGTCCAGCGAGTAAGGTACATGGTGTTGCCATCAGGCGTAAAAGTAGCTACACCCTGGTGCACATCTAATGCCTGTGGTACTTCTACTTTAGTAGCCGCAAAGGTTACACCTGTTCCTGCTGTTCCTTTGTAAAGGCGGTTAAGGTGAGGAGTGTTCTTAGTTGCTTTCTCGTCTGCTCTTGTAGAAGTGAAAACAAGCGTCGAATTGTTCATCAATGATGGAGCATAATCGGCACCATTGGTATATGCATCTGCAGATATTTTCTGCACCGTGTATACACTTGTATCTTTTCTCAGTTCTTTCTGTATAAACTGCAGGTTAGCTATCTCTTTTCGGGCATCAGCTGCCTGTTCATCAGTGGATGTAAATTCTTGTAAAAACTGTGTAAGTGCAGCTTCCGCTTCAGCAAACCTGGAATTGTAGCGAAGGCTTTTACCATACCAGTAGCGGGCTAATGGAAAAGCAGCAGGCGCCAGGTCAGCAGCTTCTTTATAATAAGGCTCAGCTTTCAGGTAGTTATTTACCATCCTATAGCTTTCAGCTGTCTTATACAATACCTGTTCGCGGTTGCTAGCAGTATTGGTCTGCGCCTCTTTTTTTAGAGACTCAATTTTATAAGGATCTACTTTATCCAGCTTGCTTGGTTTTTGGCCAAGCGCTCTTTCATAATACTGTGCTGCAGAAAAATAGTCACCTTTTTTATAGTAGTCGTCTGCTGCTTTTAAATAATTATAAGCAAACTGTGCATCCAATGCCTGTACCAGCATAAAGCATCCGGCAAACAACAAGGCTTTCTTCATACGAGGGTTAATATATTTTTTCATCGATAATACTAGAATGTGTCTCCACGACGTGTTGGTTAAAACTGGAACAATTACAGCCTTGGACAGATGAAGTTTTGTTCTGGTGTACTAACTGATCTTCTGCCAATAAATGATAAAGAGATCTCGAAGCTGCTGGCAGACCTTGCTATCTTTCCCAGGTCTGAAGTAGTGATGTCGTAGCTAACACCTAAAACCATGTTCTTGTGGTAAAAACCAACATAAGGAGAGATGGCATCATTCAAACGCATATTGGCTCCTAACAAAAGCTCTGTATTTTCAGTAGCACGAAGTTGTGCATACGCACCTACCATTTTTTCTTCTGCAGTTCCCTGGCGTGCGTACATTACATTGGGTGTAATGCTTAGCACATCCGATACCAATAGGCGAACACCTGCGTGACCTGTAAAACGCATTGGCAGCTTTTCTTTTGCTGACTGTACAAATGCATCTTCAGGCTGGTTAAGATGTGCCACAGAAAATCCACCATAAAAGTTTGCCTTCTTACCCGGCTGTGCATCGTAGTACAACACACCTGCACCAATGTCTAACACCATAGATTGGTTGATGGTAGGAATATCCATAGTTGGATTTGAAGGATTGTAACCTGTAGTTGGATTGTACTGGTCACCAAAGGTGAACTTAGAACGATCGAAGCGCCTGTTGATCAAACCTGCCTGCATACCGAATACTACGCGTTGATTGCCATTTGCACCAAAACGAACACCAGTATATGCTAATGATCCGTACGCAGTAAGGTAGCGGTAACCGCCATTTCCCGCTGTTTGATTCAAAGCACTTACACCATAGTTCAGGTTCTTATTTCCAGCGAAATCTACTGATATACCCGGTGTGCTAAAAGGAGCTGATACATTTCCCCACTGGTTCCTGTAAATGCCCGAAATACGGTAGTCGCCATCGAAAGCACCTGTTAATGCAGGATTGAGCCACGAAGGATAAACATAATACTGGGTGAAATGTGGATCGATCTGCGCTACTAAACCTTTACACACAGTTAGCAAGAGCAATGACAGCGAAAGACGGTAAAAATATTTCATGGTGTTCTAGTTGTAATATTAAAAACTTGTACTCTTCAATTTCTTTATTTCAATATGGTCACCGAACCAGTTACCTGGTTGAAACCATTCTTCAACTCGATGATGTAATAGTAAACGCCTACAGGAAGAGGAGAACCGTTGAAGGTTCCATTCCATCCTTTGTCGTAACCAATAGTCCTGTACACACTCTGGCCATACCTGTTGAATACCTCTACGGTACTTCCCGGGTAATCTCTCAGGTTAGGGATTTCCCATGTGTCGTTGATGCCATCGCCATTTGGAGAGAACGCATTTGGAATACGCAGTGGCAGCAGTGATTTTACATACAATGTATCGCTAGCCGTACACTGACCCTGGCCTGTAGCAGTAAGCGCATACACCTGGTCACGCTCAACAACCAATGAAGGTGAAAGTATGGTTGGATCACTTAATCCTGAAGCTGGTGGTAGCGTATTAGAAGATGTAGTCCATAGGTAGGTAAGGTTAGTAGAGTCTTTTACAAAAGGAGCAAAAGTGACCACTGTACCTTGCGCTACCACGAATGACGGACCTGCATCAATCACCGGCTGCAGGTATACCCTCACTGTACGTGTAGTATCAGATTGACATCCCTGCGCATTCATCACAGTCAGCTTCACAGTATAATTACCTGGAAGCGGGTAGTTCTTCACAGGGTTTCTTAGTTGCGATGTAGAACCATCACCAAACGACCATCTCCATGATTGTACAGTGCTGCCTTGTGCAGTACTTAGATCAGTGAATGAACTAGGTGTTCCCTGGCAAAGAGTATCAGGTGTAACAGCAAAGTCTGCAACCGGCTTCTGAAGGAAAGCAGGAAGCGTCTTCACTACCTGGCCTATACAACCACCGGCGGTTGTTACTTCCAGTGTTACCTGGTGTGGACCAGGAGTAGAATATGAATGAACAGGATTTCTTTCAGTTGATGTATTGCCATCACCAAAATTCCAACTAGAGGTGAATGCACCACCACCAACTACTGATGTTTGGTTCATAAACTGAACCGTAGCCCGGCCATTGGTCATACACATTGCTTCTGGTAACTGGAAGTTGACAGTAGGCAATGGACTCACCACTACCACTATTCTTGAAGTATCACTTGTACATCCTGCACTGCTTGTTTGTGTTACAAAATAGCTGGTACTTCCTGGTGAAGCAGTAGTTGGTGTAGGAGCAGTATTACTTCCATTGGTTAATGCAGCATTGTTATACCATGTAAGCGTATTGCCTGCTGCTGCGGTAGCGTTCAATGGTGTTGCAGTTGCATCCTGGCAGTAAGCAACCGGGCGTGTAACCGCAGGCTTAGCCGGAACAGGATTAACAGTTACCGTTACAGTTACCGCGTCAGCTGTACAACCATTAGAAGTTCCGTTTACAGTATAAGTAGTGGTTGCTGTTGGTTTAGCCATCACTGTACTGCCGGTAGTATTGCTAAGTCCTGTAGCTGGTGACCATGTGTACGTAGTGGCGCCTGTAACTGTAAGAGCAGTAGAGTCTCCTCCGCATATTGCAGTGTTTGCACTTACAGTCAATACAGGTTTTGGATTTACAGTAATAGTAACCGGTGTAAAACCAGTAGTTCGCGAACAGGTGTTGTTGTCAGTAATGCTGCTGATAACTACCTGGTAAGATCCTGCAGCACTATTGGCAGGTATCACACTAATAGTTGCAGCATTATTATTAGGTACAGTTTGCGTAACTGTATTGGAATAACCAGCAGGACCTGTAACTGTTAGTTGAACGGTATAAGGTGCTGCACCTGTATTAGCAGTAAATGTTACAGAACCTTCGTCATACACACAAATAGATGCAGGACCAGTGATAGCACCATTAGGTAAAGGATTAACCGTTACAGTTATCACATTAGACATTGCATTACAAGTAGCATTGCTTACCTGCCTGCGGAAATGTGTAGTAGCGGTAAGAACCGGCGGCTGGTAATCTTCTGCAACAGCGCCAGCAATGTTATTGAACGTAACGTTATCCAGGGATTGTTGCCACTGGTAATTTACAGCAGCAGTACCTGCTGATGCAGCATCTCCATCTAAAACAGAAGGTGCTACATTGGCACAAACAACCTGGCTACCGTTGATACCTGTACCGGTAAATGGTGCAAGTACTGTAATGGTAACTACGTTTGATGTGCTGGAACAAAGACCACTTGTGATCGACCTCCTGTACATTGTAGTAGTGGTCAGTGTCCCCGGGCTATACGATGCTGCAGTAGCTGAAGTAATGCTAGTCCATGTAGTACCACCATCTACTGATTGCTCCCACACATAAGTATAAGTTCCTGTTCCACCTGCTACTGTAGCAGTACCATTTAGAGCAGCTGCAGCACCGGCAGAACATAATGTTTGATCTGCACCAATATTGTTTCCTGTAATAGATGGCTGAACAGTTACAGTGATAGTAGCTGTATCGCTTACGCAGCTTGCCGCGTTGGTTTGTGTTACGTAATAATTAGATGTACCACCTACTGCCGTAGAAGGCGTAGGAGCAGTTGTTGTACCGTTGGTTAATGCAGCATTGTTGTACCAGGTAAGTGTATTACCTGCAGCAGCTGTTGCACTTAGTGCGGTAGCTACATCATTCTGGCAATAAGCCACAGGTGTAGTTACTGTAGGTTTTGCTGGAACAGGATTAACTGTTACAGTTACACTTACCGGGTCAGCGGCACAGCCATTTGCTGTTCCAGTTACTGTATAAGTAGTTGTGGCAGTTGGTGTTGCTATCACCTGGTTTCCTGTTGAGGCGTTTAGTCCAGTGGCTGGCGACCAGCTATAGTCAGTTGCACCACTTGCTTGTAAAGTAGTAGATGTGCCTGCACAAACTGCTACATCAGCAGTTACAGTAAGCACTGGCTTAGGATGCACTGTGATGTTTACAGGAGCAAAACCTGTAGTACGAGCACAACCATTTACATCTTGTAAACTGCTGATGGCAACTGTATAATTGCCTGCTGCACTGTTGGCTGCTAATACATTTATAGTAGCAGGACCAGCATTATTCACAGTTTCTGTTATGGTGCTGCTAGCGCCTCCGGGAGCAGTGATAGTTAATTGAACAGTGAACGGTGCAGTGCCTGCAGATGCATTAAATGTAACTGCGGCAGCATCATAAGCACATATAGCTGCAGGACCTGTGATGGCTCCGTTTGCTATTGGAGTTACTGTTATTTCTACCACAGAAGAAGTAGCAGTACATACACTGTTGCTAACTTGCCTGCGGTAATAGGTTGTTGTGGTCAAGCTGCCTGGTTGGTAATCTTCACCAGTAGCACCGGCAATATTTGTCCATGTGGTACCGTCAGTAGAAACCTGCCATTGGTAAGCAATGGTTCCACCACCTTGTGCGGTCTGACCATTGAGCAATGACGGAGCACTTCCTTCACATATCGTTTGACTTGCAGCAATATCAGCATTGGTGAAGCCTTGTACCACTGTAACAGTAACAACATTTGATGTGCTGGTACAAAGGCCGCTGGTGATTATTCTTCTAAATCTTACTTCACCATTAACTGCACCAGGGAAATATGCTTCAGTCGTTGCACCAGGTATATTTGTCCAGGTAGCACCATTGTCTGTTGATTGTTGCCACTGGTAATTCAAAGTTCCGTTTCCACCTCCTACAGTTGTAGTTGAGCGAAGTGTATCAGCCGAAGCGCCACTCGAACATAATGTTTGATCAGCACCTATTGTATTACCTGTTATACCCGGGCTAACTACTATTTCTATAGTAGCTGTATCACTTGTACAGCCTTCTGTATTGGTTTGAGTAACATAGTAAGTAGTAGAACCTGCCGTAGCCGTAGAAGGCGTAGGTGCGGTAGGACTACCATTACCAAGCGCTGCATTATTATACCAGATGAAAGTACTTCCTGCATCACCGGTAGCAGTTAATGCCGTAGCAGTAGCATTCTGGCAATAATTTACCGGCGAGGAAACAACTGGTTTAGCAGGCAGCGGATTAACAATTATTGTTCGGCGAGCAGTATCTGTACAGCCACCATCTGAAACAAAGATCCACCTGATTTCATGAGGGCCTGCACCTGCAACAGCAGGATTGAAGTTTCCTAATGTATCTGTACCTGCCCCAAAATATTTACCTCTTCCAGGAACACCATTGGTAACAGAAGCAGTGGCAACTGATATAACTCCACTATTTATACAAACAGGATTCAGTGCAGGATATGTAGTCGTAGGCTGCACATTCATTGATATCAATGCTGCAGTATCTCCGGCACAACCACTTGCAGTAACTACACTAAGCGTAACTGTGTAGTTGCCAAAAGCTGAGTAAGTATGTGTTGGATTTTGAGCAGTAGAAGTATTAGGATTACTAGCAGTAGCATTTGGATCACCAAAATTCCATAGGTAAGAAACGATTGGTTGCCCACCTACATCGGTAGCATCGGCGGTGAACTGTGCAATTCCTGATGATGGTAAACAACCGGTAGGATAAGTAAATCCAAGTACAGCACCAGGATGAACTGGAACAATTTTCTCAACCGTATCACTCACACAAAGTGCTGACACTTTTACCATATGCTTTACCACGTATTGGTCTGGTGTTGTATAGGTAACAGTTTGTGCATTACCATTGGTAGCATTTACAGTTGTTCCATTTCCAAAATCCCAATGCCATCCATTGATACCCGTTGGACCTGTATAGGTTGATGTTCCATTAAAGGTAATGGCCTGCCCTAAACAAACAGCTGGTGGGTTAGCTGTAAAATCAGCTGTAGGTTTTGCCACAACATTAAAGTTGATACTAGTATCAGCAGCACAACCTTGCGTGGTGGCAATAGTAAGTTTGGCCGTGTGCGCACCCGGTGCAAACAAATGTTTTGGATTACGAACACTATCTATCACTGCTCCATTGTCAAACGACCAGTCCCAATATCCAAGGGTATAGCCGTTAGCCGAGGAGGCAGGTCCATTAAAATAAGCCGTATCCAGTTCGCAGCGGGTAGTGTGGTTTATACTAAAGTTGACGTATGGCTTTGGCTTTACATCTATTGAAATATATAAGTCTTCTTTATTATTACACTGGTCAAGGGTAAGACTGGTAGCCTCCACTTTTATATCGTGCATACCAACCTGGCTAAATGTATAAGTACCGGGCAAAGTATACTTGTGGTACACAATACCATCTACGGTAACAGGACCTTCATAATAAGTAGATGCGGGATTCATGGTCACATCCTGGCAAGGCGCCACCACGTTACACATGCTGGCAAGGTTCCACTTCAATGTCAATGGTTGGTAACGCATCAACACCGAAAGTTTCGATGGCGTATTGACACATGTATACAAGTGCCTGTTGTTACCACCATTACTGGTATCAGGTATATTGCTGATGTTGGAGATCGCGTTTAGGTTATTGAAATAAGCACCTGCACTGTATGCGTAACTTTCTACACTACCCAATCCATAAGTAATGGCATTGAACGCCGAATCACATTTCACAATTACCTGGGCTTTGGCCGCGTTCCACCTTTTGGTCACTACAGAGTATCCGGCCAATCTCGGATGAGGCACTACCTGGTCAAACGCATTAGAATTATCTATGCGTAAACTAGGTACCCCAGCTGATTTTACTATAAGTGTCAGGTAATTTACACTAATGCCTTCCTTTGTATTTCTATAAAACCCTACTTGTTTAATTCCCTGTTCTAGTGGACTGATAGCCACTTTAGCCGGATCACCTATACTGCCTGGCATACAACCACCGCCAGTCATAAACTGAACAATGGTGATGGGCTTTGTTGATTCAATGTACTCAAAACCGTTGCTTTCAAACTGGTAGACAGCTGTATTTTGACCAACAGCAACTACGGTTTGTCCATTTCTTTTTACCTCAGTCTGGCCTACATCTTTAATAGCAATCTTATAGGTAGCTGTGGCATATGAACTTACCCCTGCGCCACTTGAGAATGGTGCTAACAGGTAGCGCCTGCCCCATGCATGCTGCGGGTACATCTGGTAGTTGTCGTTATCGCCACCACCGCTGCCACAAGAAGCAGGGTTAGAAGTACGGCTGCTTCCAGAGAAAACAGCTATGGGGAAACATTCACCACCTGGCTGTGCAAACGAACGTACACGCGTACCGGTAAGCTCCAAACCTGTACTGGATGTTCCACCATTACCATTTGCGTCCGATCCATCATTCGCACCTATTACCTGGTACATCTGCCCCTTCATAAGCGTTACCAGCGTAGGCTGACCAGGACGTAAACCTGTTTTATCCTGTGCTCTTGTTTTCACTGAAGGAGTTATTTCTACCACTGTGTTATCGCGTGATGCAATTATGTACATCCAATTGTAGCAGTTAGAAGCGTAGCTCTGCTTGCTGTTGATAGATACATAGTCATATCCCCATGCTTCTACAGGAATGAGTGTAGTAGCACCTGATGATGCTGAACCATAGATATGTGCATAGGCTACAATTGGAACATCACTTTGGATTCTGATACCCTTTTTCCGGAAAAGTCCCGCTCCGCCGGTACCTGAAGGTGGAGGGTCTGTATACAATCTTGCATCATATTGCTGCCCGGTTGCTCCCTTGGGTATTGGTCCCCTGGCACCTGCAGCATTTGAGAATGTATTTGCATTCACATCTTCTATGGAGATAACTGTATATGCCGGAATATTGTAGGTACGTCTCCACCAATTAGCCGGAAACAGACCACTGCTGTCGATTGTAACGGTAACAGTAGCAGGTTGTTCTTCAGCACTTAGGTAGATGGTCATCTCCTGGGTGTTGGTGCCAGTTTCCATAAACTGGTGGTGGCCATACCCTACCCAGAATTCTTTTCCCTTGTTGGAAATACCTTGGCTAAAACCTGCTATTCCTAAGAATAGCAGGCCAATTAACGTAAATATCCTAGAAGTCACTCTCATAGTATAGTATGTGTGCAGTTATTATCTCACAAGGTTTATTGAGCCTTTTCTCTCTATCACTGATCCGTCAAGCAATGTCACACGGCAAGCATATATATAAACCCCCACAGGTTGGTTTTTACCTTTTGAGGTACCATCCCAAACCCTGTTTTTGTCTCTAGATTCATGGATCTTTTCACCCCACTGGTTGAAGACCATAAATACAACTTCTCTTACTATATCACCATACACCTGCAGAACGTCGTTCACTCCGTCACCGTTTGGTGTAAAGGTGTTTGGTATAAATACCTGGTCGCCTAATGATCTACCCGTAACCGCAGCCGATGTACTGTTCTGGCAAGCAATATTGCCTACTGCTCTCACCACAATTGTAGCTTGCTGCATTGGGTTCAATCCTGTAATCGTATGTGTAGTACTGGAAGTAACTGCGCCGAATGTTGTTCCGTTGTCGGTAGAAACCTGGTAACCTGTAGCACCCGGTACAGCAGACCATGTAAACGTGATGCTGTTAGCGGTAGCTGACGTCATAGTTGGTACAGGCACTGCCAATGGAGCCAGTACTGTTACCTCTACCCTTGTACGTGTAGGACTAGTACATCCTCCTGCTGATTGTTCTACAAAATATTCTGTAGTACCTGTAACAGCTGGTGTTGTAAAGCTTGATCCTGTGTAGATAGGCGTACCACCAGTAGCTGTAGTGTACCAGTTGTAGTTGCTTCCTGCTACAGGTGACTGTACATTGAATGTAGTAGTAGAACCGCTACATATAGAAGTAGTAGTTGGTGTAACAACAACAGTAGAAACATTACATCCACATACTTCTGTAGACTGGCTATTCTGACAACTGTTAGCACCTACCGCTCTTACTATGATACATACAGACTGAAGACTTGTAAGACCACTTACAGTATGTGTAGTATTGGTAGAAACTGCACCGAAAGTAGTACCACCATTGGTAGAAACCTGGTAACCTGTTGCACCTGGTACAGCAGCCCATGTAAAGGATACTGAAGTAGCGTTTGCTCCACTCACTGTTACAACCGGCTGCGCTAATGCAGTTAATACACTTGCAACAACTCTTGTTCTTACTGCACTGCTACATCCTGCGGCAGTTGTTTGTTCTACCCAGAATTGGCTGGTTCCTGTAATGGCTGTTGCAGTAAATGTAGATCCTGTACCTACCGCAGTACCACCGGTTGCTGCATTGTACCATGTGTAGGTAACACCTGCTGCTGGTGATTGAATATTGAAGGTTGCGTCTGCACCGCTACATACAGCTATAGAGTCTGTAACTACCACAGCCGATGAAACCGCACAACCACATACAGGGGCTGATATACTTGTTTCGCACGGTGTGCTTCCGTTAGCTCTAACTATGATACAAACAGATTGTAAAGTAGATAGACCAGAAGCAGTGTGAGTAAGCCCTTGAGCACCTGAGCTTGGCGTTATAAATGTAACACCGTTATCTAATGATACCTGGTAAGAACTAGCACCTGGTACTGCTGTCCAAGTAAATGTTACAGAGCTTGGTCCGGAACCTGTAACCGTTGCTACTGTAGGAGCAAATGGTGACAATGTTGTTAGTACCACACGTTTGCGAACATCACTTGTACATCCCACTGCAGAAACAGCTTCTACAAAGTATTCTGCCGGTCCTGTGATAGGATTAATTGTGAAACTTGTACCTGTACTGATTGGTGTACCACCGGTAGAAGTACTATACCAGTTGTAGGTGACACCAGTTGCAGGGTTAGCAACGTTATAAGTAACAGAAGCACCCGTACAAGCATTCAGAGAATCTGTAACCACGTTGACTACAGGCTTAGGATTAACCACTACAGGTTTGGTACTATCACCCAAACATCCATCCGGTGTAACGGTACGTAAGGTAACGTTGAAGGTTCCAGGTGTGTTATAGGTATAGCTGGTATTTTGACCAGTAGTTACACTGTTATCATGGAATGTCCATCTCCAGTTGTTGATGGTTACACCATTGTCAGTTTGCGCATCACCAACAAATTGTGCTGTCTCGCCTTCACAACCTGTAAAGTTGATAGTGAAGTTGGTCTTTGGTGAAGGCAGTACCTGTATGTAGATCACATCACGACGCGTGTTGTCGCAGCTTTCTACATCCGGGTGTGCATAGAATATCTGCACTGGGTACAAACCTGGAGTAGCAAGTGTGAAGTCCTGGTTTACTGAATATTCATAATAAGTAGTTCCATTGATCACTTGCGTGCTAAGAGAAACCGGGTTGCTGATCGTTGTATCGCGGCCAGGGTTCAAACCAGGAACAGCACTGAATTTCCATGTAATGCTGGTTGGCTGAAGCGGAAGCAGCGCAGTAATCCTGAACGGTGAACCAACGCAGGTATACTCGTGTGATTGGTTCAAGGTATCCAGTGTGTTGTTGATTGCACCTAATGCATTTAAACTCTTCACCAACGTACCTGCCAGGTAACCATAACTTTCTACACTACCTAAACCATAAGTGATGGCAGTAAAGGCAGAGTCACTTTCAATACTGTGCTGGCCTGCAGTTGCCGGCAGGTTCTGCCTTACGCAGGTATAACCCGGCAAAGTAGGATGTGGGAAAGTATGCGTGAACACAGACTGGTTATCTATCTTAAGTGATGCCAAACCTGGTGTAGGTATCACCACATTTATATAGTTACCAGTAATTGCACTTGCATTTGTGTTGTAGAAAATCGCTTTTTTAATACCCTGCTCTATCGGGCTCAGGTAGATCATTGATGGATCACCAACACCCGTTGGAGAAGTAATACCAGGACAACCATTTGCACCACCAGTGGTAGCAGAAGTTGAGATCAGGTATTGAGCCACCAGTACTGGTTTATCAGCTTCTATGTACACCCCAGCGTTAGCAGCACCAGCTGAGTTAATAAAGAAATCATAGTAGTTGCCTGGCGTAACCATACCCGTAAGCTGGTTACCATTTGCCATAACAATGGTAGTTGGATCTTTTACCAGAACTCTAAACTTATTAGTGTTGTAATTGGTAGTAGATGTAGACTGAGCAGTAAGGAATGTAGCATAACGCTTACCCCACGCTGAGTAAGGGAAGATTTGGTTGATCATGTTATCACCGTTAGAAGTATTACACAGGGCAGTACGGCTGCTACCTGCAAAAACAGCTATTGGGAAACAATCACCATTTGAGTTAGGAATTGATTTGAATTTGGTACCTGTAAGATCCGTACCTGCAGAACCGCTGGTTGTACCCATGATGTTGTACACCTCACCTTTGTTTAGTGTAACAGTGAATGGTACACCTGCAGGTCGACCAGCACGTGTGGTAACAGACGGTGTAATTTCTACAACAGTATTATCCTTATCTGCAATTACCAGCGACCATGAGTAAGTATTGGAAGCATAGTACTGCGACGAGTTAAGCGTGATGTATTCATACCCGTACACACCAACAGGGAATAGCATGGTAGCGCCAGAGTTTGCTCCATCATAAGTATGAGCATAAGCCTCTATCGGTTCCTGGCTTTCTATACTGATGCCCCGGTTAAAGAAGCCTTCATTCACGATCCTTGCGTCATCACCACCTACAACTTTAGGCATTGGATCTGTAGCTATAGCCGTGTTAGCTGGAATGTTATAAGTACGTGTCCAGCCGGTACTGTTCAATGTTACTTTAACTGTAGTAGGCTCTTGTGCACTCAGGTAAAGCACCATGTTCTGTGCACCTGAGCTTCCACCATCACCCATGCTCTGGTGGTGTCCATAAGCTACCCAGAATTTGCGACCACGGTTCGAGCTGTCCTTTTCAGGAAGTACCGGTGGTGCATATGGATTTAATAATCCAGTGAACTTATCAAAGAAGTCAAGATTAGTTTGACGGATGAGTTTTCTTCTCACTTCTACCCTGCTGCTAAAGCCAACAACCCAATTCACAAGAGAAGGTGTTGTTTTACCAAGACCAAGTTGATTTTGATCTGGTATAGAACCCTGCCAAGGATCAAGGTAGAACAGCTCCATAGTGTACGGAAATGTTCCGCCGGCAGGAGACTCAAGTTTAGTATAGAAGTACATAGAGTCCATTCCAGCAGGTAAGCCTTGCGGCACTACTCCAGAGAACCTTCTACCTTCTACTGTTGGCGGAGCAGTTGCACCCCATGTCACCTTCATTACTGTATCGGTTCCATACATGAAGGCCTGTGTAGTATTTGGCGCTGGTACTGCCGGTATAGCTGTTAGTACAGTTGGCTGTACTGTTGGATAGAATTCATAAGCACCCAGGTCTGGCACACCAGCTGTAAGTGTGGTAGGACGAGCCTGACCATTGAAATCTACATTGTTTGCAGGTATCTGCACACCACGTCCATGCATAGCCCAAACATCCGGGTTAGAAAGGTTTGGTTGCAGGGTGGTATTATTTGCAAATGCCGGTTGGTATACTATTGAATTTGCATCCCAGAAGCTTGCTGTAGACCATGCTCCAAGGGTATTGAAGCTGGCTGCTGGTGTTCCACGTTGTACCAGTACACTACCTGTTGTATACAACATGTTGTAATCTGATGCACCGCTTTGGTTTGTAGCATTTACATACATGGCTCTACCACCACCCTCATTGCTAAAGATGTTGTTGCGAATGCTCATGTTTGTGCTAGCCGTAGTTTGGAAGTAGGCTGCGTAACCGTTGGTTGTAGATGTTGCAGTCAACTTAATCGAGTTATTCCAGTACGATGTACCGGTGGAGTTTGTCCATAATCCCCATGAAGTGGTGCCGGTATTATTTAGCGATACCACGTTGTTAACTGCCATGTGACCATGAGAGTTGTTCATGTATATACCATACAACCATCCTGTATTGGTACCAGTAGATGCAACAATGTTATTAGCTAGCCTGCTGAGTTCAGTAAGCGAACTGTCACTATTGTTTACATAGATACCATACACATTAGATGTAGTGTTGTTGATGTTCACACGGTTGCCAGAGATGTTGAAGACAGAGTCATTATCGTTGGCATAGATACCATAAGTAGTAGGTGAAGCAGGCGAAGTAACATTTACCGTATTACGTGTAATGTTTGCACGCTTATGGAAGCTGGTATAGATACCGTATGCAAAAGCATTATTCACAGTGTTGCTATCAATCAGCTGGTTAACTGTTAGGTTAGCTGCCTGTCCTACACCGGTAAAGAACACACCATAAGAACCATTGTTGATCGTGTTTCCTTTTACAACGATCTCCGTACCACGGAAACCTCCTGCGTATACACCAACTATATTAGGTGTAGATGCACCGGCAACAGGAGTAGTTATCACGCAATTAAGAATGCTGTCGTAAGAAGAATTACCAGCCAGTTCTACTGCACGACCGAATGTAGCATTGGTTGCGCTAATGGTCAGGTTCTTAAATATGAAGTACCTGGTGCTGTCTAACCTTAAAGTATAGTTAGTAGCAGTAGTAGAATTGTAAGTAAGGTTTACACTTGAAGGATCGCCGTTAGCTGATTGGAAGGTTACAGTTCTCGCAGCTGTTACACCACGAATGTTACCGATCCTAATCTGCTCGTCGTAAGTACCTGCAGCTACATTAAATACTATTTTACCACCAATACCACACTGCATTGCATTAACTGCAGATTGGAAACCCTGGAAGTTTGTTCCGCCTGGGTATGTGGTAGGGCTTGAGCTGATAGTATAGGTACCTGCTGGCAATATGTTGCCAAGTGTTACCTGTACTACGTTTGTGAATGTAGTAACGCCATTACATGTTACCGCTGCACGGTAGTATGTGTTGGTAGTTGCCAATGTATCGTAACGTGGTCCGTACTGGATGCCGCTTAATGGAGTCCAGTTGGTGCCATCAGGAGATGAGAACCATTGGAAAGTAATAGAACCAACAGGTGAATGACCTGTGATGTCAAGGCGCAGTGGCGTCTCCAAACAGATACTGCTGTTTGGTGTAACTGTAGCTGTACCTGCAACAGGAGGGTTAGCACATGTTGGTGGCATAAATTCAAAAGCACCGATATCAGGACGTGGCGTTGGAGCCGGTGCATTCGGATCTGTTGGTCTTGGAGCCAGGTTGATATCAACCGATACTCCTACAAAGTTTCCTTTGTCGTTTAGTGGTGTGATGCCAGGAGCATAGTTACCGTTGGCACTATCTACATAAAGTGGATTGATGTCAAACGAATTCATATCCTTATTAGTAGCAAGGCGCCAGTCAGCCAAAGAAAGCCTGTTACCACCGCTGAAACCAAAATAGCTGTTAGTGCCATTCAGGAAGATGTTGTTGTAGTCTGAGATTATTTCACTTGCAGTAGTAGCCAGGTAAAGCCCGTGCTTCAAACCATTACCACCACGTGAAATGGTGATCAAGTTGTTCTGGAAGTTGATACCAACTGCAGTTGTTGTCTGGAAGAAACCAGCAGTAGCACCTGTAGCAGTACTTGCAGTATTATCTAAAGAAACAGTGTTATGGTAGTAGTTAACATTGTCGGCGCTGGTGTTGTACATAGCGTACAGTGGTCCATTGTGCTCAATGTTATAGAACAGGTTGTTGCTTACCTCATTTTCACTACCAGAAGACACATCTACGTTGTTATGGTTTACACCATAGAAAACAGATGTACTTGTAGGAGTAGCGGTAAAGAAGTTATGGAACCTGTTCCTTGTGATCTTCAAACGTAAGCTAGGAGCAACGGTAGCAAATACTCCATATACAATAGTAGGATGGTTGGTGATAGTCGGGCGACTAAACCTGTTACCTTCTATCACTGTATTAGATGTACCAGTTACCTGTATACCTGTAGAGTAGAAATCCCTGAAGGTGTTACCTATGAACTTATTGTTGTTGATGTATGCTGTAGAAGTTGTGCTTCCTATAAGAGTAGCTCCATAGAAGCCTCCGATCACTGTATTACCCTGGAAGGTGTTGCCATCGCTTAGGGTATTACCAGTTGCTATTACACCTGCATCAGTAGCATTTACTACTATACCTGCAAAGTTGGTGCTGGTAGTTACCGGAGTAATGATTGTAGACCTGCGGATGGTATTAGAGTCAGCATTGTTTATTAGCTGAACACCATAACCAAACGTACCACCGGTTGCATCTATCACCAGGCTATCAAAAATAATGTGATCTGCACCCTTCAGCTTAATAACAGCTCTTTCATTTCCACTTGTACTAGAAGGGCTGAAGCGAATGGTTCTACCATTACCATTGAATGTAACGGTAAAGATTTCACTTGCACCTTTAATGCTATCAAGTATCAGTTGCTCCACATAAGGACCAGAGTTAGCATCTACATTAAAAGTAACTGCACCTAGTATACCACAAAACATTGCATTTTTAGCATCGTTGAAGCTAGCGAAGTTGGTACCTGTATTTGGACCTGCATAAGTAGTAGGCTGGCCATTGTTGATGGTATAAGTACCTGCTGGTAAAGCAGGATTAACTGTTAATTGAACAGCATCAGTAAATACTGTAACACCAGAACATGTGATAGCAAGACGATACCATAATGTAGATGATGCCATGATAGTTGTATCAGGCGTGTTCATTGGTGTGCCTATGCTGGTGTATGTTCCGCTTTGTGTAGTTGATGTTTGCCACTGGAATGTTTGTGCAGAACCGTAAGGACCTACATTGGCTGTCAAAGACACTGGCGTATTTTGACAAGTGATTGTTGGAGTGATTGCCACCGGACCTGTAGCTGGTGGAATAACGCATGGGGGAGGTGTGAACTCGTGTGCTCCAATATCAGGATTACCATTTGGATTGGTAGGTGTAGGCGTACCATCAGCACGTGGAACGTCATTGATATCATCAGGAACACCTACAAATAAACCTTTATTGTCTATGGCAGCATTACCAGGTATCCTGTCGTCGCTTGCCCTGTTAACGAAATAAGGATTGATGGCATAAGAACCTGCTTCATCATTGGTTGCAGTTCTCCAATCAGCCAGTGTAGCACGATTGGAAGAAAGGAAGCCGGTGAAGTTGTTGGTCCCTACATTTCCTACAAAGTAGTTATTGAAGTCAAGACCAGCCAGTGTACCTGAAGCCAGGTACATTGCATGCTTACTTCCTGAACCACCGCGGGTAATAGAGATCATATTATTATAGAAGAACAATGAAGCTGCCGCTGTCTGCTGGTTGAACGCTCTTGTAGCAGCCGTAGCTGTTGAAGCAGAGTCATTGAAGTCTATTGTATTGTGCATGTAATACACATAGTCTGAGCTGATGTTGTTGATACCAGTCCATGCACCATTACCATTGATACGGAAGATAGAGTTGTTAGAAACAAAGTTTTCACCTGTACCTGAAGTACCATCTGCATTCTCGAAGCTGATACCGGTAAAGGTGCTTGCATTAGTAGGTGCACCACCATAAGGATTATAGATCCTGTTCTTTGCTACATTAAGCAAAGTGCTCTTTTGGGCAGTAGCCAATATACCTGTGAAAGCACCAACTGTAGTACGGCTTGGGCGGTGAAGGCGATTGCCTACTACGTTCGTTCCGTAGCTACCAGCTATATATATACCTGTCTGATGGAAATCCTTGATGTCATTATATAAGATGTTGTTGTTACCATTTGCACCCCCGGTAAATGTTGCACTTAAAGTGATACCGTAGAAACCACCAATGATGGTATTATTCTCAAAGGTGTTGTTATCGGCTACTACATTAGAACCTGTAGCTATAGGATCGGTGTCAGATCCGCTAACAACAATACCTGCAAAGTTTCCGTTGCTTGCAGTCATGGAACTATTGATAATACAATTCCTTACTACGTTGAAGTCAGCACCATCGCCTCCGGTAATATTCACCAGCTGTACACCGTAACCATAAGTACCTGTATTCGCATTAATGATCAGGCTATCAAAGATGATATGGTCAGCTGCACGAAGTTTGATGATCGCACGCTGTGTATTGGTAGTAGCATTGAAACCAATTGCTGCTGTACCATCTCCTTTGAATGTAACCGTAAAAGTTTGAGATGCACCAGGAACGGCATCCATGATCAGCTGCTCGTTGTAAGGACCTACGTTAGAGGTCTGAACATTGAATGTAACTGCGCCGGCAATACCGCACTTAATAAAGTTATAGGCATCGTTGAAACTGTTGAAAGTTCTTGCTGGTATATTGGTAGGTGCACCATTGTTTATGGTATAATTACCTATAACAGGTGTAGGTGAGCTAACCTGTACAGCTGTAGAAGGAGCTGAAGCGTTTGAGAAACTACATCTTACTAATACTCTATATAATGTAGTTTGTACTTGTGTACCTGTATAGGTAAAACCGGTTTGACCAGTGATATCAGTCCAGGTAGTTCCACCATCTATAGAACGCTGCCATTGGTAGCTTATACCATTTCCATCTGTAGAGCCAGTAAAGCTGATGGTAAATGTTTCACCAACACATACGTTGGTTTTAGTAGTACTTGTGGTTCCACCTACTGGCGTGCCTGAACAATCAGCAAATGTTGTAAGTATAATATTATCTAGACCAATGTCACTTACACCAGCATCTGCAGTTCCTTCAAAACGAATGATACTGGTAGCGGATGTAGTAGTAAATGTGATGGTTTTGGTAGACCATGCAGAAGTAGTTCTGAAGCTGTCTAAGCGAACAAAGCTGGTACCGCCATTTGTAGAAAGTAATACAACAAGGCTATCATTACCTGTTGTGTTGATGTAATCAAACATCAGCCTTTTAGCAGAAGCAGCAGTATTACCATCAAAGTGAAGATCTAGTTGACCTTTAGAACCGTTGGTAGCTATGTCACTATGAAAACGTGCAGAGAAATTTCCTACAGAACCTGTAGGAGTATATGCTCCGGTAGTTATAGATGTCCATGCACCAGAAGCACCATCATCATTTCTTCTCCACGAGTTGTTGCCTGTACCTGGAGTATTTCTCCAGAACTGGTTAGGAAGTTCTCTTGTGTTACATGCACTCAGCCATTCATTTTCGAAGCTTTCGTTGTAAGGTAGTGTAGCGTATTGCGGTGCAGTATTAACGGTTACCTGTACTGAACCAGAAGTAGCACTTTGACCACCACAAGTAACGATTGCCCTGTAATACATTACAGGAGCTGTTTGTGTAGTTGTATAATTAGAAGAAGTACCTGCAGCTATGTTGGTGAAGTTTACATTATCAGTAGAAGATTGCCACTGGTAAGTAAGCCCTGTTGCCACAGTGGCGCCAGATAAACTAACGGTAAAATTAGAACCAGCACAAAGGATGGTGGTTAATGTAGAAACTGCATTTCCTGCAGTTGGCATGCCGTTGCAAGTAGCAGCAGGTGTCCAGCTAAAAGTAACATTAGGACGAGAGGTAGCTGTAGTGGTAGCAGAGCCATTAGTATTTAAGGTTGTACCACAAGCATTACCTAAATTATCTGCTGCGTATACTCTAGATGCATTAAACGACAAACCGGTAGTCCAGGGAATTACGCTATTATTTGTATAATATAAGTCAGAAGCATTATTAGGATCGCCGCCGCATACTTCTACTATTATATTATCTGTTCCATTCCAAAAGAAAGGTTGTGAGAAATTGAACGTATTTACACCCATCACCGGCAGGTAGTCTATCGGTCCGTATACCGTGCTGCTTACAGGCTCCCAGGTAGTAGTACCAAGCGAAGCAATTGTAGTTCCTCCTATTTTGATGGTGTACTGCTCTAGCGCAGGGAAAGCATTTGTACTGGTAGTTAGCGCAAGCACATTCCACTTAAGAGCGCTAATGAAACCAGGCCCCATACCTGCAGCGGTCAGTTCCGAAGCACGGTAAAGGTATTGCTGCCTGTGTCCTTCCCAGTAGTCTTGTAACGGGGCAGGGTAGGTTGTTGTACCATTTCCTACGTTTCCAGTTCCAATAGCAATATCGGTCTGGGCCGTTGAAACTGTAACACAAGAAAGTACAAAAAGGAAAAGCAGTGTAAAAAGTTTTCTCATCATGAACGAGTTTGAAAAAAAAATCTAGAGATCAAATAATAGCGGCAAAAAAATATCGTTATATGTATAGTTCACTGGGGCAATCGGCAACTACTGTAGAAAAGGCGGTGAAGGAATCAAACGCCACTCGATAGGGTGCTCTTTGTAAAAAAACATCAATGAATTATTTGGGGGTGTTTAAAATGACGTTCTAAAAATAGGTTAATTCACAAACTTTTTTACCGCTCGGCACAAAAAGTGGCAAATTTTAATGTAGAATAAATTCCCAACTCACGTTTTTCCTCTCTCATTAATTTGCTGAAAAGCCCTCCCCATCAGCATTTCAAGCTCACTAGCACATCAAATCCAAATAAATTGAAATGCATTATGCGTCTATACAGATTACAACTTAATTGTATATCATAATATAAATTCACCTTCTTTACAGTTTCACTCCTACTATTTATACAGAGGTTAATAAAAAGATAATGGCTGCATTTTTTTAGATAAGCTTATTACTCCGCAGGTTATTTACCATCATTTGTTCATGTATTTTCTTCGAAATAGCCTGCTCTATTTCTAATGTTATACTTACTATTTTGTCAAAAAAGCAATAGAAATTATTTATAAGAAAAACCGTAAATACCCGCATTTTGCCGTAAAAATACCTGCAGGTTTTTAGAAAGGAATGCTAGTTTGCTATTTAATAAAATAAATATATATGCAAAAAATAACTCCTTTTCTATGGTTCAATGATAATGCTGAAGAGGCCATTGAAATGTATACCGGCATCTTCAAAAATTCTGAAATAGGTCACAAAGTGTATAACAATGGCAGCATGCCTGGCGCCAAAGGAAGTTTGTTTACTGCTACATTTTGGTTAGAAGGGCAGCAATTCATGGCATTGAACGGCGGGCCGATGTTCTCATTCTCTCCTGCCATTTCTTTATTTGTAAACTGTGAAACACAGGAAGAGGTAGATGAACTATGGGAAAAGCTTTCTGCCGGAGGACAACAGCAACGGTGCGGCTGGCTCCAGGACAAGTTTGGTGTGTCGTGGCAGATCATACCTTCCGCTTTGCAACGGCTGATTTATGTGCAGGATGCTCAACAGGCAAAACGTGTGATGGATGCCATGCTTCAAATGAATAAGATGGATATAGCCAAACTTGAGGAAGCCGCAAGGATGGATCATTAGGTTTCTCCTTCTCAATTTTGTCTTTTCAAAACTAGAATAACAACAAAGGCCTTGCATAGTGCAAGGCCTTTGAAACTATAGCATAAAAGTTACTGCTTCACAAATTTGTGAACTGCAGTTTCACATCCATTGGCACATATTGCCTTAATAATGTATGTACCTGAAGACAGTTGCTGCACCGGTACCTGTAGTTGGTTATCGCCACTTACAAGTTGGGCGGCTTGCTGTATCACCACTTTACCACTAAAGTCTGTTACCAGCAAGTTCACCTTTTCTGCTGATGGTGCTGCAACTACCATATTCAGCTGGTTCCTTACCGGGTTAGGGTAAATGCTGCTGATGATTACAGAATTGGCTTTAGCTCCTTTGATCAAAACAACCGGTGAGTAGCTAAACTTACCATCCTTATCCAGTTGCTTCAGCCTGTAGTAGCTGTTGCCTGCAAATGGTCTTACATCATCAAATGTGTAAGTAAGACTACTGGTGCTGTTGCCATCAACAGTTCTTGAGGCTACATAAGCCAGCTTAGTAAACGCTGCACCATCTGCACTGCGTTGTAGTTCGAATCCTGCATTGTTCACTTCTGTTAGTGTTGTCCAATCCAGTTGGTTCACCTCTCCTTTACGCTCACCTTTAAAATTTACCAGCGTTACCGGCATCGCACAATCATTCACCGTAGCCAGTACTTCTGTACGTCCACTTTCGCAGCCTGTAGAGATCTGCCAGTTGTAGAAGAAATAATAGTACTGCGGGCTACCAGAAAGGTTGTGACCGGTAATATTAAGCGCCTGCGACTGGTAAGGGAATGACCCGCCTGTTGTATTTCTAAACAAGGATATATAATTACCTGAACCAGAACCTTGCTTCATACGATAAGAACCGGCAGGCAGGGTTACATTTAGCGGCACGGTCTGCACACTTCCACTTGCTACAGTTGTAGTGTATGGTATGCTATGAAGTACAGACCCTGTATTGTTGAGTATTTCTATATAAGCCGATGTACCTGCTGCCACATTTGGATAAACATCCACCGACCTGATGGTAACGCGTTGTAGCACATCAAAGGTCAGGTAATAAAAATCAGTAGCGTATGCACTGGTCGTTCCTATGGAATTGTTTGGTGCTCCTACTGTTTCATTTGCACCACCAATAGAAGCAGACACAAAGAAGCTGGTATCTGAGCTAATGGTTGTGGTAAAGGAGTTTCCTGTATACAAAGGTGCTCCGCCAATAGCATCTTTATACCAATGAATGGTAGCACCTGCATTTGCGGTTGCGCTCATAGTTACTGTTCCACTTCCGCAACGTGCACCTGAGGTGGTATTCATCACCAATGGCTGGGTTACTACTATAATTTGTTCCGGAGAAGTAGCAGAGTCACTGCCACACACAGCTATAACCCTGTAGTACATGGTCTGGTTGATAGGTGCAGCTGCAGTGTATACAGTATCGGTAGCACCGGCAATGTCTACAAACCCGGTACCCGTTGTAGTACTTTGCTGCCACTGCAATGAACCATAACCTTGCACGTTCTGCAGTTTCATTGATGGCGTACCACTCAAGCATAGATCAGTAGATTCAGCTTCTATATTACCTGCGGCAAGTGTTTCTTTTGTCAATGTTACAATTGGCGCCTGGTCATTGGCTGGATTCACATCACCATTAACAGCCACTGTAGCTTTAAAAGTGTAACCACCCGGAGCACTCATATTAAGTGTTGCAGGACTAAGCGTTATCAACCTGGTTTCACCGCTAGCTAGTGAACCTGTATCTACTATTGCAGAGAAGTTAGCATTTGTAGCTCCGGTTACTTCTACTACTACAGTAGCATTGTTGTTTGCAAAGCTTATTGGATTCTGGCTGTTGTTCTTTATTTCAACCACAACAGGCTCCTGGTTGTAACAAGTAGTTGTGGATAAAGGAGAAACCAACCCTACCATTTGAAGATCTACGCCTGTGCTCAATGGCATTTCATCAGCACCTATATCAGGCGTATTAGCATCTCTTGCATCGCCATCAATATCTGTTGTTATTCCTACAGGAGTGCCTTTATCATCCATAGGCGAACCTGCAATCAGATGAAGATCAGATGAAGAAACAAACAGAGGATCTACGCTCCACGAATTTGCATCTTGCGATGTTCCTGTTTTCCAGTCAGCCAAGGTGATATATTCTGATCCACCGGCATATCCAACATTATTAACTGAACCGGTAGCAGTAGGAACATAAATATTGTTGTGATCTGATACGAAAGTAGTGGTAGCAGTATTCATATAAATACCATGGTTCTGGCCAACGCTCTGCCTGCTTACAACTATTATATTATTCTTGAACTCCAATCCATATGCAAGGGTGGTTTGGTATATACCACGTGTAACATAAGTGGTAGAAGTATTAGCCTGTCCATCAAGCAGGATAGAATTGAAATAGTACTTCGCGCTATCGGAGCCTGTATTATAAATACCATACTGTGTACCGGCGTTGTTGAAACCAAAGATCATATTGTTACTAATGATGTTTGGATTAGCAGCTGTGGCGTCACTACCTGAAGTATACACGCCATATGCTGCACTGGTACTGCTGGTGTTACCATTAAATGCATCGTGAATTTTGTTCCTGTTAATATGCACACCTACATTTCCTGTACTCATGTACACTCCGTTAAATGTGCTAACAGAACTACGTGTCATCCTGCTTATGTCGTTACCTTCTACTACAGTACCATGTGTACCATTCAGGTAAATACCATACAGGTAGAAGTCTTCTATAATATTATTAGCAACTACGTTTCCAAAGATGTTGCTGGTGGTACCACTTGCTGTAAGTGATATACCAGAATAGCCTCCGGAGATCCTGTTGTGGGCAATGTAGTTACTATCGCTCCTGCTATCGCCTGTACCTGTAGGTGAAGTAGCACCACTGCTGTTTACTACTATACCGGCAAAAGCTGATGATGCAGCAGTTGCAGGAGTTGATGTCAACATGATCGTGTTTCTTGTGATCGTGTTGTGATCTGCATCATTCACCAGCTGTATACCATAACCATATTCTGTAGTGGCAGAGCCGGTAGCTGTTATGAATAAGCTATCAACAGTTACATAATCTGCACCATCCAGTTTGATGATGGCCCTGTCCGACGATGATGTAGAAGTATAAGAAATATATGCTCCGTTACCATTTATAGTAATGGTGTTAGTAGCCGAAGTACCCGCAATAGCAGGAATGGTAAACTGTTCGTTGTAGCTGCTTCCTGGCGCTACATTCAATACTACAGGACCATTGATGCCGCACTTAATGTGGTTAATTGCTTCAGTAAATGTCTGGAAGCTGCCACCACCTGTAGGCTGGCCACTATTGATGCTAAATGTTCCTGACACAAATGCTGGCGTGGAAACAAGTATTGTATCAGAATATACTGGTGCGCCTCCACTACATGTTACCATTGCTCTATACCATGTACTGGTTTGTTGCGATGTGGTGTATGAAGTTATTGTTTGCGCAGCACCAATGTTTGTAAAGTTGATGTTATCTGTAGATGACTGCCACTGGTAAAGCTGGTATTCACCTGCACTGTTACCAGAAAGATCAAGCGTGAATTCTGCTCCGGCGCATGCATTCATTTCACTTGTAGATACCATACCAGGAACAGGAGGATTGGTACATGCAGGCAGCTGAAACTCGTATGCTCCAGGATCAGGTGCTGTTACCAAACGTGCACTGTCCAATATATCTGTTGTTACACCTACGTTGTCGCCCATGTTGTTGATGTTCGGCTCCATTGGTTTGAAGTCGCCAGCTCCCGGCGCCTGGAACATAGGATCTAAGCTAAGGCTGTTCTGGTCGTAACCTGCAGGTGCCTGCTGCCAATCAGCCAGTGTAGCATAAGCTGTACTGTGATATGCCAGGTTGTTTGTTCCTGCAGGTGCATTCATGTACAGCACGTTGTTGTTAGAAGATGTAACACCTGTAGTAGAATAATACAGGGCATATTTTGTACCCGTACCACCACGAGTGATGTATACGATGTTGTTCTTTACATGCATTTCCGTAGAACCATATGCATATATACCATAGGTGGTACCTGCAGTAGCAGCAGCATCGTCTAGTACTATGGTGTTGTGGTAAATATTCCAGTAGTTGTAGCCTAATGCATATACTCCGTATATAGCTCCGCCACCATTGTTGATATTATACACCAGGTTATTCTCCAACCTGTTTACAGCAGTAGCTGTACCAGAAGTGCTGATGTAAATATTATAGAAGGCAGAAGTACTAGAGGTAGCACCACCAAACAAGTTGTGCATCCTGTTCTTCTCTGCCAAAATTCCGGTACTTGATGATAAATAGAGATTGTAACTGGAAACGCTGGTACGTGTTGGTCTTGTTAGCTCGTTGCTGCTGATGGTGATGCTATCGTTACCATAGCTGTAAATGCTGTAGTAGTAATAGTCGGTCACCAGGTTGTTGCTGATCACATTTCCTTTGTTGTATGTGGTTGTGCTACCATAAGCTGATATACCATAATAACCACCCGTTACCGTATTGCCAGTTATCAGGTTATAGTTACCATTGTTACCAGCTGAGCTTAACGAAGTAGCAGAGCCACTGATAACAATACCACCATAATTGGTAGTTGTAGCAGAGGTATTAGTAGTGACCTGGCAATTGGAAATGACATTGGAATCTGCCTGGTTGGTAAGTAATATACCCCAGCCATAAGTTCCTGTGCCTGCATCTACATTCAGGCTGTCGATGATGATATGATCTGCACCATTAAGCGTGATACCAGCACGTGAACCAGAGGTAGTAGAATTGAAAGAAATAGTAGCAAGATTACCTTTGAAAGTAATTGTATTAGTAGCAGATGCACCAGGTATTGCAGGGATAACTACCTGTTCATTGTACACACCATGTGTTACATCAAAACGTACCGGGCCATTGATACCACAAGTAAGGCTATTGATGGCTTCAGCAAATGTCTGGAAGTTACCACTGCCACTTGGCAGGCCGTTGTTGATGGTATAGCTGCCGGACATTGGCGGAGTAACAATAACAGTTACGGGTTGCGATGTATCGCTAACGCCATTACAAGTAACCACTGCGCGATAGTACGTAGTAGTGGTAGGATTAACCGTAACGAATGCAGTATTTGAAGCAGAACCAAAATTGGTATAAGGACCTGCAGGGTCTGACGCTTCCTGCCATTGGTAAGTTTGACCAGTACCGCTTGTATTACCAGTTAGGTTTAAACTTACAGAAGCTCCACTGCACACAGCCGTGGCAGGATTTGATTCAGCAGTACCTGCCATAGGAGGATTGGTACATGGACCACTGGCAGCATAATCAATGATCATATTAGCATGGTTGGCATTGCTTGAGCCAAGCGAAGCAGGCATTGTCGTATTACTGTTAGCCGTATACTTGATTTGATTGGTAGAATAAGCAGGCTGTGTGGTAGATGTATTATAATGCCATCCTATGGTACTTGATGGAGCAGCCACTTGTGCATATTCAGAAAAAACAACCAGGTTATCTCCTGAGTAGGTAAATGATTGCATGGCAGGAAATCCCTTATAACCTGCTGTACTTCCAATAATGTTGGCAGGATCTCCATCGTATATCAATACAGCTCCTGACACATCCCACGGAAGTGAGCCAGAACCCCAATCGTTGAGAGTGGTGTTCATCAGGTAAAGTTTCAGGTTGTTCCCGGCAGGAAGCGATACACCATCTGCACCACGACTAAATGATAGCTGCGTAATGATACTACCAGCCTGCATACCTGTGAGCAAAGTTTTTGGATAGATAAGTGCGCTCCTGTAGCTACGGGGCGCTGCATTCCACGTATAGATGGGACCGTAAAGATGGCTGCTGGCTGTGCCAGTACCTTCTATGGTTACTGTTTGGCCTGTAGTGGAAGGACTTATTCCAAACAAGCACATCGTAAAAAATAAAAACGCGTAAAGTTTTCTCATAATGAAGAAGTAATAGTTGAATAATGGGGGGAATTCAAATGCAATAAAAACATTAGAGAAAAGGAGGTGAAGGAATGAGTATCCATTCACCAGGATGTTGGTGATAGAAGATCTTGATGCCGTACATGAATAATGATTTGAACTTTAAAATTATCTTAAAAGAGCACCGGCAGCTTCTGTTACGGTGTATTCTAACCGCATTCTAATGAGTCTTAAAATTGGGGAAACCAGCAGGCACTGCCTGCTTTTCATTAAATTATGCACATAAAAAAAGCCCGGCATTTAGCCAGGCTTCTTAATTACAAATGGGTAGTTCTATTGTTTTACAAACTTGTGTACAGCAGTTTCACATCCATTAGCACATACAGCTTTTATGATGTATGTACCTGGTGCAAGTTGCTGAACAGGCACCTGGAGTTGATTGTCTCCAGTTACAAGTTGCGCGCCATGCTGAGCAACCAGTTTACCAGTTATATCTGTTACCATCAGTTTTACTTTTTCTACTGACGGAGAAGAGATGATCATATTGATATCGCTCTTTACCGGGTTAGGATAAATGCTGCTGATAGTAATTGCACCTGGCTTAGTTCCTTTGATAAGAACAATTGGAGAATAAGCATACTTGCCATCTTTATCTATTTGCTTCAGCCTGTAATAACTGTTGCCAGCAAAAGGCTTAGCATCATCAAAGTTGTAGGTTAAGCTTCCGTTGCTCATTCCATTTTGTGCTTTAGAAGCCACATAAGTCAGCTTGCTGAAGCTTACACCATCAGCACTACGCTGCAGTTCAAAACCTGCATTGTTCAACTCTGTAAGTGTGCTCCATTCAAGCTTATTGATTGTACCTGCTTTCTCGCCACTGAATTTTGCAAGTGTAACAGGCAGAAGTGCTTTAGACACCCACCTTACATCATCTACCAGAACACTGTAAGCAGGACTACCTGTATGCCTCATTGCCAGCACTGTCATTCCTGGTAGCGCACCCGGATCGAAGCTGTACGACTGGTACGTAAGTGATGACAGGGTTACTGATTGCAACATCGTAAATGAAGAGGCATCAGAAGGATTAGTTAAGTAACCTAATTCCAACACTCCACCTGCGGTGAAGTTAGCTCTTCCCTTAAACGTCAGCATGTGTGTACCTGCAGCAAGATTGCTAACACTTGGCAGTGCTACCACTGCTAAGGATGTGGTAGAAGAAGAGTAGATGTATAGTGTATTTGTTCCACTGAAAGGATTAGTGGTTTGTGTATTAACACTGCCACCTGATCCTACTTTCTGCCAGCAGTTTGGCATAGCCGGAGCCGTTACGTTATCAAAGGTATGGAAGAAGGTATCTACCGATGTACAATTAGTGGTAATAGCCAGCATAGTAGTCCAGTCGCTGGCATCTGTTGATGAGCAACGGGTGCGCATCCACATGTAGTATGTGGTAGCTGGTGTAAGACCTGACAAGTAAGTAGAGTTACCAGTTATAGTTGCTGTTGTTGGTGTAGTAGCACCTGTAGGAGATGTATTAGAAGTACTATAATACAATTCGTAGCTGCTAGGTGTTCCAATGGTAGGAGTTCCCCAATCAAGCTGTGCAGTTGTAGATGTAACATTACTTGCAACCAAACCAGTTGGTGCTACACATGTTGGCGTTACTGTTACAGAGATATCATCTACAAAAAGGTAATACTGGTCAGTTGCAGAATACACATTGAAGCCCAGGAAGTAAGCGCCTGTGGTAGATGGTGTAAAATCTGTTACAGATACAGCTGAACCATTGATGCTGATCGATTGAAGATCTACGATAAGATCAGACATAGCGCTACTATTAGCCGCTACTCCGTATTTCACCGCTAGTTTCTCAGTATAAGTGGTGCTGTTATTACCATACTTAAACGTGAGCCTGTAAGAGGTACCCGCTGTAAGGTTGATAGCACGTGTATAGAACCATGCATTAGCAGGATTGCTGGAGTTATATGTATACTGTAAGGTGTTACTTGTAAATCCTGATCCTGGATTATTCGTAATCGCCCAGTTGTTACCAGTTCCTACGTTTTCCCTTGAAGTACATGGAGGAAGTGCAGGAGGAGCTGCAGATTCAAAATTCTCTGAGTATGGTAAATTGGTAGCGTCACAAAGTGTTCTGAATGATGCTACTGATGTCCAAATGCTGTTGCCTGAAGGACCACATGCAGAGCGAACCCATACATAGTGCACAGTGTTAGATGCAAGACCTGTGATAGTGTGAGTAGTGCTCACCACACCTGTTATTGAAGGAGTAGTAGCAGCAGTAGGCGCTGTATTAGTAGTGCTGTGATAGATGTCGTAGCTCAAAGTTGAGCCAACAGTCGGTGCTGTCCACTCTACTTCTGCCGAATTCACAGTAATATTTGAAACGGTCACGGCAGAAGGCACATCACACGTTGGAATAGGAGCCCATTCCACATTATCTATCAACACTGCATTAGCAGGGCTACCAGCATGGCGGAAAGCAAGTACCTGGATGCCAGGCATTGGTGAAGGCACTACAACATAGTCCTGGTATGTAAGCGTGCTGATGGTCTTCTGCTCTATCAGGTTGAAGGTAGTAGCATCAGAAGGATCAGTAAGGAAACCTACTTCAATGACACCATTGATTGTAGAACTTGCTCTTGCTTTGAAAGTAAGCCTGTGTGTCGCCTGGTCAAGATTACTTACAGGTGGCAAAGAAACAACTGCAAGTGAAGAGGTAGAACTAGAGTTAATGAACAGCGTATTAGGAACAGAATGTGCATTGGTAGTTTGTGTAGAAGCAGATCCGCCTGCTCCAACTTTTGCCCAACAAGCAGGTAATGCAGGTACTGTAACACTGCTAAAATCTTGACTGAATGAAGTAACAGGATTACATAGCGATACAAATTGCACAGGTCCAGCCCAATGGCTTACGCCATCAGTAGTACCGCAATCAGTTCTTACCCACAGGAAGTATGAAGTACCAGCTGTAAGACCAGCTAAAGTATAAGGACTGTTAGGTACAGCTGTTACCATGGGAGTAGTAGCACCTGTTGGAACAGTAGAACTCGTACTGTAGTAAATCTGGTATGCTGGCGCAGAACCAGTTGAAGGAGCTGACCATTGTACTTCTGCACCGGTTGTTGTTATTGCTGAAACAGAGATACCTGAAGGCTCATAACAAGTAGTAGGTAAATCCACTGCAAGATCATCTATTACAAAATCAATATCAGGAGAAGCACCTGAAAGCCTCCGCGCATAAATAGCTAATATCACTGTCTGACCAGCATAAGGTGTAAGATCTTCTTCAAAGAATCGTAGATCATTAGAAGAATTATCAAGGCCATGTGTTGTAGAGCTATTAAACTCTCTCAGCGTTATCCAGCTATTGCCGCAGTCAGTACTGATCAATGCTTTAACCGTATCAGTGGTACCAAAATCTGCAGCAGTTGCATTTGCATAACCAACAAGGGCTGCCTTGTATTTAAACTTATGATTTGCTGTAGGTACTACTCTAGGAGAAATAAGCCAACCACTGGTGGCGTTGTACAAGTTGATCTTAGCGGCAGCACCATATTTACCTACTTGGGTTGTAGATGAAGTATTGGTAAATGAACCATTGCCACCAAACACAGGTACTACAGTACCTGAACCTTCTGTCCATCCAGGGAAAGCTGTATTAAGCGAAGCAGGTGTTCCGCTATAGCCTGTAAAATTTACAATTTGTGGTAAAGAAGCCGGGGCAGTAGTTGTAAAACTAACCGGAGCAATGGCATTATTACCAGGGTTAGCATCAGGAGTGGCTAAGGTAACAGAAGCATTGAATGTATACGTTCCCACAGCTGTCATATTATATGTTGGTGCTAATACTACATCTTGTGTAGCACCCGCTGCCAGCGTACCAGAGTTGATGACTACTGGAGTGAAAGTGGTAGCATTAGGTCCGGTAACAGAACCGCTCACAGTTGCATTATTGGTGCTAAAGTCAATTGCATCTGTACCGGCATTACGAATACGAACTGTAACAGGCGCGGTAGTATAACAGCCACTTGCATTGGTAACTGGTGAAACCAGTTGGCTTGCCTGCAGGTCAGTAGGTATAGCAGTAGTAGTAAAAGTTCCTGTAGCAGTATATCCATCACCCGTACCTGCTGAATTAGGAATGTGCGACCAAGGTGACACATCAGCACCAGCTGCAGCTTGTACACGCACCTGGTAAACAGTGCTCGGGGTTAAGCCATTTAAAGTAGCTGTAGTGGTAGTAACAGATGGTACATTCGTCCATGTACAACTACCTAATGCGCGGTACTGAACGTTATAAGAAGTAGCACCTGTTGAAGCAGTCCACGATATAGTAGCACTAGTAGTTGTAATTGCTGAAACTGCTGAGAATACACGAACAGGCAGCACGGTTGATTGTGGTGTCCATGTATAGGTAAGGCCGTTAGGCACTGAAATATTATTATTGTCACCGGTATATACCATAGTGCTTGCATTAGAGAAACCTGTCACTGGTGACTGCCAGTTACAGGTGGTGCCTGCTGGTATATTAGCTACCATCAGGTTGTTTACATTACTAGCATAAGTAGTGCTATTGCCCCTTATACCAACCTGCGATGTGGTAGCTGTACTACCTGAAGGCGTGAATGAACCATATACGATGTTGATGGCGCCTGTAGCCAGGTTAAGCCTGATCTGGAAGTTCAGCCTCTCAGTTGTACGGTTTGACCAACGGGCGTGATCTCTAAATTGAACTACAAATTCTCCAGTTGCACCACCAACGTTGGCATAGCTCACCAGGGGAGAAGCGCCTGTAGCAGTAGAGTTGGAACCATCATTACCATAAGCGGATATTACACCTCCTACTGTTCCTACTGAAGAACTTAAAGGACTGCTACTAGATGATGGAGCGGTAGAACCTAGAGCCAGCCAACCATTGGCTGATACATACGCTGAGGTAAAGGCTACACCACCATAAGTGAATGTGCCACCTAAGGGTAAGGAGGCACTGATCTCGCTATCCCAGGTACCGCTCCAAATGGTAGTACCGGTGATAGGTGTGTAGGTTCCAACAGAAGTGGAGTAGGGATAAGCGGCGATATTTGTTTGCCCTGATGCTACCTGCATCAAAAGCAAAAAACTCCCTAATAGGAAAGTGTACAGTTTTCTCATAAAGCGAATTATTTTGGGAATAGGTGGTAAGGTAATTAATAAAATAGAAAAATTGACAGATTTTTTTAAATGAAATATTTTATTACACCTGTTTTTAAAGCAATAATTACAATTATTTCAAGTTATTTTCTCTCTATTTAGTGTGGGAGTAAAAGCTTTTAATTCTAATGATAACCGCATTAGTGTTTAAAATTATTTTGGTAAATAAATTAATAATTGAGCTTATTTACTAAAGCAAAATTTAATTGGAATTAATAGATAATTCAAAACAAAAAACCCGCTGCATATAAATCAGCGGGCTAAATTGTGAAATATTGATTTGTTGATTTCAGGCCTATTCCAGGAATTTATATTCCTATATATCCTAATAAAATTTCAAAAAAAAGACCCGTTTTACCGGGTCTTTCGTTATTTCATTTTACTGCTTTATGAACTTAAATGAAGCTATATCGCATCCATTAGCACAAGTTGCTTTAATGATGTATGTACCCGTTGAATATCTTTCAACATCCAACTTGATGACATTGTCTCCAGCCTGCAACTGGTAAGCAGCGTTGGCCATTACTTTACCAGTAACATCCGTTACTACCAGCTGAATTTTCTCTGTAGCAGGTGAAGCGATTACAACATTCAGATCATTCTTCACAGGATTTGGATAAATGTTGCTAATGGTTACTGCATTCACCTTTGCTCCTTTTAGCAATACTATTTGAGAGAAGGTAACCTTTCCGTCCTTGTCCATTTGCTTCAACCTGTAATAGTTGTTTGTAGCTAACGGACGTACATCATTGTAAGAATAAGTGAGTGGCCTGTTGCTAAAGCCATTCGCAGCTTTAGACTCAGCAAATGCCAATGCACTGAAGTTGGTGCCATCAGCACTACGCTGAAGTTCAAAACCTGCATTGTTCGCTTCAGTAAGTGTTGTCCACTCAAGCCTGTTGGTGCTCGCTTGTTTTTCACCTTTGAAGCTGTACAGGTTCACTGGCACAGGACAATCAGTGATAGAAGCCGTAATAGGCATACGTGCACTTTCACAACCAGAGCTCACTTGCCAGTTGTAGAAGTAGTAGTAGAACGTAGGATTGCTTGCGAAACTGAAACTATGACCTGTGATAGAAACAGCAGACGAAGTATAAGGGAAGCTTGCACCCGTTGAATTACGATGCAGGTTGATATGCGTACCGCCCTGCTGCATTCTATAAGAGCCCGGAGTCATTGTTTGGTTTAGAACAACTGTTTGCTTGTTACCACCTGTTACCGTTGTAGTATATGGAATGGTATATAAAACAGTTCCTGTACTGTTGGTAATCTGGATAGAAGCCGAAGTACCTATTGCATCTGTAGGGAAAATGTCAACAGAAACAATAGTTGTTGGTTGTAGCACATCAAAAGTCAGGTAGTAGTTATAGTTTACAGATATAGATGCACCAATAGCAATATCTGCCGGACCTACATATTCAGAACCACCACCCTGCCCTGCTGCTACATAGAATGTAGTATCGGATGAAATAGCAGTGGTAAAAGAATTACCTGTATAAATAGGAGCACCACCTGTAGCAGTTCTGTACCAATTGATGTTGCTCGCTGAACCCGCGGCAGACATTGTTACATTACCTGCACCACAACGTGCAGCTGGCGTGGTAGACGTGATAGTTGGATTATTGTATTCCAGCATTATCATCGCACTTGTATCTACACTGGTACCACAAGTAGAAGACAATTTGTAATACATGGTTTGTGTAGGTGCAGTTGCCAGTTGATAAGTAGTACCTGTTGCACCTGGTATTGTGGACCATCCTCCAGTTGCCGATGTGCTTTGTAGCCATTGCAAGTTGTTATATCCTGCAGCGCCGCTTGTTTTTAGCATAGGCATTATAGAAGACTGAGCACAATATGAATCAGGGGCAGATACAGCAGTACCTGCTGTTAATTGCTGTTTAGTGCGTACAACCGGCACTATAGCATCGTTTGAAGGATTAGCATCATTTGCTACAGAAGTTGCTGCAGCAAAAGTGTACGTACCTGCAGCTGACATATCTAACAGTTGCGGCATCAATACATCCATTGTTGCGTCTGATTGCATTGTACCCGTGTTGAGTGTATGCGTAAAGTATTGGTTTGTTGCACCAGATACTTCTACAGTGATCGTAACTGGGGTAACAGCAAAATCAATAGCAGATAAACTTGAGTTTCTAATCCGTACTGTCACTTGCTCACTTGCAGTATAACAACCACTAGCTTTTGCCGTCGGTGTTACAAGTTGTTCTGCGCTCATGTTATTGCCTGCAGTCAAAGTAGAGAATTCTATTGCACCAATATCAGGTGTGGTAGTACTCCTGGTACTGTCGTAAAAATCAGTTAACACTCCTACTGCTGCACCCTTATTGTTTGCCAGGCTATTGGTTGGTGTAAAATCACCACCGGCAGCATTGGCAAATGCAGGATCAATTTCAAGGCTCTGGGGATCATTGTTGCTGTTAGCAGCTTGCCATGCAGCAAGAGTATTGAAACCAGTGGAATGATATGCTATAGCGTTGGTAGTTCCACCGGTAGAAGTATTTATTAGGATGTTGTTGTTAGAAGAAGTAACACCTGTTGTAGAATAGTACAGGTTGTATTTAGCACCGGTACCACCCCTGCTTATTATCACGATATTGTTTCTTACATTAACGCCTGTACCACTTACCAGCAAACCATAGGTTGTACCAGCAGTAGCACTTGCGTCATCTATCACTACCGTATTGTGATAATAATTATTGTAATTATAGCTGGAACCATACAAGCCATAGATAAGCCCTGCGCCATTGTTCAGGTTGTATACAATGTTGTTTTCTATCCTGTTAGGTGACGCTGCCAGTCCTGTTGATGCCACGTAAATAGGATATGAACTGGATGTGCTTGAAGGCGCTCCGTCAAACAGGTTGTGAATGCTGTTTTTCTCCACCAGAAAATTTGTACAAGAGGCTGGATAAATACCATAAGCACTTGTAACTGCAGTACGTGCTGGCCTCGAGATATCATTGCCGCTTATGATGATAGAGTCCTGGCCATATGTATAGATACCATAGGAATAGAAGTCCTCCACTTTGTTGTTGCTGAATATGTTTCTCTTGTTGTATGGCGCGGTGCTACCATAGGCATAAATGCCATAGTATCCACCAGTGATTGTATTACCTGTCACCAGGTTTCCATTAGCATTGTTACCAGAAGAAGCCGTAGATGTAGCCGATCCATTAAGGATGATACCCATGTAATTGGTACTGGTAGATGTCGTATTGTTTATGATCTTACAGTTCCTGATGGTGTTGCTATCCGCCTGGCCAGCCAAGGAAATACCCCATCCAAAAGTTCCGTTTGAAACATCTACTATGAAGCTGTCAATAATCACGTGGTCTGAGCCATTTAATAAAATAGCTGAACGTAAAGAACCATCAGTAGGTGAATAAGTAATAGTAGCACCATTACCATTGAAGGTGATAGTATTTACTGGTGAAGCTCCTTTTATTTGTGGAATAACGACCTGGTCCATATAAGGTCCACTGCCTGGGGCAACATCAAACACTACAGGACCATTGATACCACATGCTACATGATTGATAGCATCAGCAAAATTTTGGAAGTTCCCTGAGCCTGTGGGAAGTCCTGAATTGATTGTATATGTACCTGACACCAAAGCTGGCGAAGCTACCTGTACAGACGCAGTATGCACTATAGCACCCGTTCCACACTGCAACGCAGCACGGTACCATGTAGCAGATGCTTGTGATGCCTGGAAAGAAATAGCCGTTGAAGGCGTTGCCAGGTTTGTCCATGTTACGTTATCAGTTGATGACTGCCACTGGTAGGTTAATCCATCGCCAGTGCTGCTGTTGTCAAGTGTAAGAATGAATGGCGTATTTGCACAAACAGTAGTAGGTGCTACCACCGTTCCTGGTGTTAATGGATAAGTACAAGAACCAAGATTAAATTCATAAGCACCCGGATCTGGCGAAGCTACCGTACGAGGTTTGTTATCAATATCTGTAGCTACGCCTACGTTAGCACCAAGATTGTTAAGCGTTGGCGACTGTGGTATGTATTCACCGGCAGAAGGATTCAAGAACATTGGATCTACATCCACGCTCTGCTGATCAAATGCATTGCTGTTTGATGCTTGCCATCCTGCCAGTGTTGTATAATTCACGCTGCTCCTGTTTACAAGTACATTGGTAGTACCCGTAGTAGACAACATCTGCAATACGTTGTTATTAGATGTAGTAACGCCAGTGGTAGAATAGTACATTGTATATTTTGTACCTGTACCACCACGGCTTACGATCACGATATTGTTCTTCACATTGGTGGCTGTACCATACACGTACATACCATAAGTAGTACCCGCCGTAGAAGCTGCATCATCCAGTACCACCGTGTTGTGATAGTAGTTGTAGTTATTGTAACCCAAAGCATAAATACCTGCTTGCGTACCTGCACCATTATTGAAGTTGTATAGCAGGTTGTTTTCTATACGATTTGGCTGTGCTGCAGACAATCCCGATGCAATGACATAAATACCATAGCAAAGTGATGTGCTACCAGTAGCAGCATCAAACAGGTTGTGGATCTTATTTTTCTCCACCAGTGCATTGGTATTGGTAGAAATATAGATAGAATAAGTACTTGTTACAGCAGTTCTCGTCGGGCGACTAATATCGTTACCACTGATCGTTATGTTGTTATTACCGTAGAAGTAGATGCCATAGTTGTAAAAGTCTAAAACCCTATTTCCTGCAACTATATTGTTTTGATTGTAAGGTGTTGTGCTACCATATAAGTAGATTCCATGATAACCTCCATCAATGGTGTTATTAGCTATTAAGTTTCCGTTTGCATTATTACCAGATGAACCTGTAGCTGTAGTAGAACCATTGATAAGGATACCCATGTAGTTGGTAGAGGTAGAGCTCTTGTTTGTTACGATGGTACAGTTACGGATAATATTACTATCAGCCTGTCCCGTCAATACTATACCCCAGCCAAAAGTTCCGGAAGAAGCATCCACCACCAGGCTATCCAGCACTATGTGATCTGCACCATTAAAAGTAACAGCTGTCCTGTTGTTACCATCGCTGGTATTGTGCAAGATGGTTGCACCATTACCTATGAATGTTACTTTGTTGGTTGCTGATGCGCCGCCAATTTGTGGTATCACTACCCGCTCGTTATATGGACCTGATCCTGGTTCAACAGTAAATGTCACCGGTCCACTGATACCACATTTGATATGATTGATGGCTTCAGTAAAGGTTTGGAAAACTCCACCTCCTGTTGGCAAGCCACTGTTGATGGTAAAGTTGCCAGATACAAGTGCCGGAGTAGTGATTTGCACGCTGGAAGAAGTAACAGCTGTTCCGCAGGTTACTATAGCACGATAATAAGTAGAAGCTGTTTGAGATGTAGTAAGCGTAGCAGTAGTTGCTCCTGCAATATTACTCCAAGTAGCATCATCCGTAGATGATTGCCACTGATAAGTTTGTCCTGTGCCACCAGTACCGCCTACAAGGGTTAGTGTAAAATTAGAACCTGAACAAGCAGGATTTTGTGTACTGCTAATAGTACCGGTATTAGGAGGTGAAGTACAAGGGCCAACAGATTCAAAAGTTACTGTACCAATGAACCCACGCTCATTGTTAGCAAAATTAGCCGGAATGGCTCCCCCTGCCCAACCAATATTAGTTCCGGTAATTATGCTGCACCCACCACTTGACTCTGTGTAAGTACCCGCAGCCAATGAGCTATAGCGCAAATTTGTTGCACCTACTACTATACCATAAGTAGCTCCTGCTGGTACTACCAGGTCCAGGCCAGTCATGAAAGTTTGGGGTGTGGTAGTAGTTGAATTTGCTACAGCAGTAATGGTTGCACTACCAAATTGTGTCCAGCCGTTAGCTGTGGTAACAGCTGGCGGCGCGGTAGCACTATTAATTGGTGTAGTTCTATACCATGCCTGTACAGGTATAGACCCTGTACTGCTGGTAACACTGGCAATCTCAGTGATACGTACTGGGTAGCCATTGGTATTTTGAAAATTGAAAGTTACCTGCCCGTTACCATTGTTGTTGGTAAACGTGGTGGAAATAGTGGAGGTTTGTGCATGCACTACATTTGTAAGCAGGCAAAAGAATAGTAAAACAAGAGCGTAAAAACTTCTCATCAGCTAGTATAGTTAGTGGTGTAAAAAAGATGCAGACGGCAGCTGCGGCGTTTCAAGTGGAAGTATCGTTAGGAACCTTAAAATGGAGGCTTAGGAACTGAGCGCCATTCTATAGGATGGGAATTGTAGGAAAGCATACGTTTATCTCAGCTTTAAACTTCTGCAATTTTTTTAACATTATTGTGCAGCCGCATCTATATTTTTTATTTTAATCTATTAACCCGCTAAAGAATGTTGCGCTGTACTGTAATATTTTCCCATTCTACCACATATAGAAGAATAGGTTATTTCCATATTTAATGCATTAAAATAAGCACTAAGGTGTAAAGCAAGTGCTGGTAAAAGAATATAAATAAGCTGGTAGAGCCTAATTTTTAATTGGAAATGCGCTAAAACAAAAAACCCGCTGCAAATGTGCAGCGGGTTCAATATCTAAAACCAAATGATAATTATCCAAGGGCTACTCTTCTAAAATCTACAACTTTCAGTTCACTGTCTACGCTCTTCAGGAAGTCAGTAACTGATTTGCTGTTGTCTTTTACATAAGGCTGTGCAGCCAGTGTATTGTCTTTGAAGAATGAATTCAATTTACCGTCAGCAATTTTAGCAATCATTTCAGCTGGCTTACCTGCCATCTTAGGATCAGCTGCTATCTGCTCAGTAACGATTGCTCTTTCTCTTTCGATAACATCAGCAGGAACTGCGCTTGGATCAACAGCCAGCGGGTTCATAGCAGCAATCTGCATTGCTACATCTTTACCAGCTTCTTCAGCAGTTTTGTTGAAAGCAACCAGTACACCAATACGGTTAGCACCGTGGATGTATGAAGCAACATAAGGAGCTTCCAATCTTTCAAAACGAGCAACACCAATTTTTTCACCGATAGAAGCCAGTTTATCATTGATCATGTCAGAAACCTTAGCACCATTGATGGTTACATCGTTCAGTTCTTCTGCGCTCTTTACATCGTTTGCAATAGCTGCATCAGCAATGCTGGTAGCAAAAGCTACGAAATCAGCGTTCTTACTTACGAAATCAGTTTCAGAAGAGATATGAACTACGATACCTGCAGTGTGCTCGAAGTTGGTGCGTGCAATTACAACACCTTCTTTTGCTTCGCGATCGCTACGCTTAGCAGCCACTTTTTGACCTTGCTTACGCAGCCAGTCGATAGCAGCTTCGAAATCGCCATTGGTTTCAGTAAGTGCTTTACGGCAATCCATCATACCGGCGCCGGTAGCCTGGCGAAGTTTATTGATATCTTGTGCAGTAATAGTTGCAGTAGACATATTATATAAATTAAAAAGTCAAAATTAAAAATTCAAAAGTCGTGAGATGTGAGAGGCGAGACTGGAATAAGTAACCTCTACATTGCTGATTTCTCACGTTAGATGTTTCACGTCTGCCAACTGGCAATTGCTGACACCTGTACAATAGCACAAGTGTGCGACGCAACAGTAGTTGAATGAAGTTGATCAGCTGACTACATAATCTTCATTACTTATCAACTGATCAACTTATCAACTAATCAGCTTATCTAGGTCCGCCACCTTGTGGACGACGGCTTGCACCACCTGGTACACGGCGCTTTTGTGCACCACCGGCACCACCGCCAGCATTTGTTCCGGCACCACGACCACCACGACCACCACGACCAGCTTCAGCTTCTGCCTCAGCTTGCAGGCGAGCAGCACGCTTTTCTGCATCGTTGTCTACATCATCAGATCCGTCTTCATCTTTGTTTGCTTGTCTTTCGGCAAGACCTTCTGCAATAGCAGCAGCGATGTAGTTGGTGATGATGGCTACAGATTTGGTAGCATCGTCGTTTGCAGGGATTGCAAAGTCAACTTTGTTAGGATCGCTGTTGGTATCAACCATACCAAAAGTAGTGATGCCAAGACGCTTAGCTTCAGCAAGCGCAATATGCTCGTGACCTATATCTACCAGGAACAAAGCAGCCGGGGCACGGCCAAGTTGGCTGATACCACCTAATACTTTTTCCATCTTTTCTTTATCGCGGGTAAGTGTCAGACGCTCTTTTTTAGTAAGGCTTTCTGCGCTTCCGTCAGCAAGCATTTTTTCGATGCTCTGCATTTTCTTTACGCTCTTACGCACGGTGTTGAAGTTGGTAAGCATACCACCTAACCAACGCTCAGTAACGTAAGGCATGTTGATCTTTTGAGCAGCTTCAGTAACAATTTCTTTAGCTTGCTTTTTAGTAGCTACAAACATGATCTTCTTACCGCTTTTAGCAATAGATTTCATAGCTGCAGCAGCTTCCTGAAGACCTTCTACAGTCTTGTTCAGGTCGATGATGTGAATACCTTTCTTTTCAGCGAAGATGTAAGGCAACATCTTTGGGTTCCACTTCTTCTTCAGGTGACCAAAGTGTACGCCGGCCTCCAGAAGTTGCTGTTGTAGTGAAGTGTTATTTTCCATTTGTAAACGAGTATTAAAATGATTTGAATATGTATGGTGTCAGGTATGAGGTATGAGGTGTGAGAGAACAGCTGCTTGCTGATAGCCCATACCTCATGGCTGATACCTTCTTCATTATCTCTTAGAGAACTGGAAGCTCTTTCTTGCTTTCTTCTTACCTGGCTTCTTACGCTCTACGCTACGAGGGTCACGCTTAAGTAAACCGGCAGCTTTAAGAGTAGGACGTAATTCAGGATTGGTTTCGATAAGCGCACGAGCAATACCAAGTTTTGCTGCTTCAGCCTGGCCTTTCAGACCACCACCTGTTGCATTTATCTTGATATCAAATTTGTCAGCACCTTCTACAGCTTTCAGCGGCTGCTCTACCTGGTTTTGCAGGTATACCAGTGGAAAGTATGATTTGTAGTCTTTATCGTTGATAGTGATCTTGCCTTCGCCACGGCTAAGGAATACGCGGGTAACTGCTTCCTTACGACGACCTACGGCATTTTTTTGCTTTTCCATTTATGAGGAATTTGAAAATTTGTGATTGGTTGAATTAGAACTTCAGTTCCTTAGGTTGTTGTGCAGTGTGCGGGTGGTTAGGACCAGCATATACAAAAAGCTTTTTGTACATCTTACGGCCAAGCCTGTTTTTAGGAAGCATACCTTTTACCGCTCTTTCTACTATCACCTCTGGGCGACGCTTCTGAAGGTCTTTAGCAACTTCTTCTTTTTTACCACCTGGATAACCAGAGAAGTTCAGGTAAACTTTCTCATCCAGCTTGTTTCCAGTGAATTTTACCTTTTCGCAGTTGATTACAATTACGAAATCTCCAGTATCAACGTGTGGAGTGTAGTACGCTTTGTTCTTACCACGAAGAACTGCTGCGATTTTAGCACATACGCGACCTACGGTTTGATTAGTACCGTCTACAACGTACCAGTTGCGCTGCACGGTAGCCTCGTTCGCATGTTTGGTTGTGAAATGTAGTTTGCTCATTATTCTGTTGTTTAATTATTACCGGCGCTATCCCACCGGATTTTAAAATGAGCGGCGAAGGTAGGAGGATGATGTGGAAATGTACAAGTTTTAGATAACTATTTTTTACCGCACCTGCACAACAAGCTGATTATCAACTAAAATTTTGTTGTTAAAATTTTATTACTCCGGCTACAGGGAAGAAAAAATCCTGGAATCATTTAACCAACCCTTGAAACTCGCTCTTTTTAGTATTATTTGCCTGAGCGCTGCAGCAATAGGTTGCACCCGGTTAGCAGTTATCAGAGGTGCTGCTTCAGAGTGACTTAATTTTTCCCGGAAATGGGTGCTGCCTTCAAAGCGATTACCTACCACTTCTACACTTACCACAAAAACCATTTCGTTTTCCCTGTTGTGGTAAGCGGAATAGATAGCCATATCAGCCTCGGCAGGGTTAGTTACAAATTGAATGTTTTGATCTCCGGCTAGCAATTGTTTTAGCTGTTTTGACACCTCAGAGGGAAGTGGCAGATAAATAAAGTAGGACTTATCTTTCATGGCTTGCTTCAGTTGCTGGAATGAAGAAAGATTTATAGCAGTGCTTGGAGGCGTACTTCCCCGTACCATGTCTCCCTCTTTAGCTTGCCAATATTTCCAACCGTTGTGATAGTAGATATACCTGACATCATGAGGGCCTAAGCTTTCATAATCCTGGAACAGCGGATCAGCCAGGGCAGGTTGCAGCACATTTTTTACAATAGCATTGTATTCAGCCAGCGAAATAGAATGAACTGGCAGGTAAATTTTCAACCTTGGCATTGACCGACTATTCCAATCCACCACTTTCATTTCGTCACCTGCTTTCAATATTGCGGCATTCCCTGCCGTTACTCTTGCCGCGGTTTTACCATTTGCAGTTTCCTCTACCACAAGGGTGATATATTGCTTGCTGCCTAAGCCCCTCAACTTATTACCCCGGTGAAGGCCTAGTTCAATGGCATTTTTCAGCCACACCATCTTACCCTTTACTTCCACTACCTGCAATTGGGTACTGTTAGTTGGTACAGCACCTGGAAAGCCTAATAAGTTTTTGTCGAAACGGTTGATGTCTCCATACATTAAAGGATCCTGCGAGCCGATTACAAACTGCTTGTCCAACTCTTCCTTTACACCTCTCAATAAAGCATTACCAGAAATTGAAGCAGAGTTACGCTTCATCACATTCACCAATGCAGTTGTAAAAAGGCCATGGCGGTTATTATTTAAATCGTTCCGCTCTTTGCTTTCCTGTGTGTCAGTTGCGGCAGAAATAAATAAGAAGCGTGAACCGGGTCTTTCAGCAGGTGGTTGAACAAACGTGGCATCCCGCAGGTCCCTGTTAAGATCGGTAAGCGCACGTGTATCATCTATGTCGCTTGTATCTTCCACCGCTTCCGTAAAATAGATCGACCTGCTTGTCTCTTCTTCCATTTCCCTAAAGCAGCAAGCCATACCGGCGGCCATACCTCCACTGTAGCAACAATCATTGATAACGGTTAGAACACCTTTTTTATCTATGATGGCATTGTAGTATCGTTTCAGCTCATTGTCGAAAATGACAGATGATGTACCGGAGTAAAAATCTGACGCAAGAATGCCCTGGGTCATTTGCCCAGTGCGCGATAAAGTATTGCGGATGGTAACGCCATGACCAGCATAATACACGAAAACAATGTCGTCTTTAGCAACCCTGTTTACCAGGGAAATGAAGTTAGTTTTGATCTGGTCTTTGGTGGCTGCTTCGTCGAGCAGCATAACAATGTCGCTTTCACGGAAGCCAAACCGGTGCAGTAACAATGCCTTCATAGATTTTGCATCATTCACACACCCTTTCAGGCTAAAAGAGTGGAGCTGTCCTGGCTTTTCATAATAATTGTTGATGCCAATAATGAGGGCATGCCTGTTTTGCGCAGCCACAAATAAGTATCCTATCAACGAAGGGATGAGTAGAAACAATTTCATTATAGGGGCAAGTTGTTGAGTAATAAAGCAGACTTAGCTGGATATTATTATCTATTTGTACTCCTGGCATATTCATTTAGCCATCCTTTGTAGCTCGCGCTTAAAAGCAAAAGATTTTGCAGATCAACAGCCAGTTTATTTACAGCATCCTGTTTGATGTTATACCCTTCTATCCTGTGGCTATGTCTTTCGCGCATATGGCCTCCATCTAAAAATTTTTCACCTATGATTTCCTTACTCACTAAGAATATCAGCCCGCCCGTCGCTCTTTCTACAGTAGCATAAAAACTTACATCTGCTTCTGAGGGATTATTTACAAACTGAATATTTTGGTTGGATGCCAGGTTCGATTTGAGCCGGGCAGATACTTCTGCAGGCAAAGGCAAATAGATGAAGTAATCAAGTTTACTCACTTCCTGTTTCAGTTTTTTAAAATCAATGGAATTAACAGCAAAGGACGCTTTTGATTCATTTATAGTTTTATAACTTTTCACTTTATAGGTACCCCTGTCAATTGGAGCCAGCTGCTGTTGTATGCTTTGCCATTTATCTTTAGAGAAGTAAATATTAAAACTGTAATCACCCGGTACCTGGTTGTAGTCTTTGTATTGTTCATCATAAATTGCAGGTTGTATCACCTGACTAACAAACCTGTTGAAGGCATGTAAAGAAGGGGAAGCAGGCAAATAAACCTTTAGCCGGGGAAGGCTTACGGTATGCCAGCCTGTTACTTCAAACTGATCTCCCACTTTTATTGAAGCAGCACTTCCATACGTAATGGTTGCTTTTGCGGCGGTTAAACCTGCCAGTGCATCCACTCTTAATTTGATGGCTTTTTTACTACCTGTACCGGCTAAAGTATTTCCCCTGGCTAAACCTGCCGATGCACCACCTGATAAGATTATTTGATTTTGATTGATTGCAGTAACACTTACCAATGTTTTATTTGATAACGCCGGAAGATTACTTCCTAATAAATTCATGTTATAGCGGTTAGGATCACCATACATCAATGGCTTTTGTAAGCCAAATATGTACTGGCGTGTCAACTCCTTGTTTATGTTGTTCAGGATTTCGGTACTAGTAGCAGACACAGGCATCTTTTTCATAACATGGATGAATGCCGCAGTAAAAGCACCATGCGGAATATTGTTCAGATCTAGCCGCTCATTACTTTCTTCATAATCTGTAGCTGCTGCAAAAAATAAAAACCTGGAATTCTTCTTATCCTCTGGACGCTGTACAATTGTTTTATCTTTTATATCCACATTAGTAGCAGGCAAAGCCCTTGAAAGAAGCGTATCCTTCATCGCTTCTTCAATTTCTCTATCTTCCTCATCCTCGTGCTCTTTATGGACGTACCTGATAGACCTCATTCTACCTACAGTATCAATTTCTCTTATCGGAGCAGCCTTAGTCAATCCCCCGGCAAAGCAGCAGTCGTTTATAAAAGTGACGACAGCTTTTTTATCAATCATTTTGTTGACAAAGGTTTTAAGATCATTATCCCTAATGAGGGATGAAGTTTTAGAATAAAGATCAGAGGCAAGTATCCCTTGATTTTTGCCATCTTTAGGTGAATAAGAATTCCAAAGTGTGACGCCATGCCCTGCATAATAAATGAAAACCACATCATCCTTGCCGCAAACGTTTGCCAGCGAAATGAACTTGCTTAAAATATTGTCTTTTGTGGCTTCTTCATTATATACCGTTTGTATTTCATTTTCCTTGAACCCAAAACGATTCATCAATAATCCTTTAATAGCCATTGCATCGTTCACACATCCTTTCAGGCTAATGTTTTTACTTACTACTCCCCTTCTTTCATAGTAGTTATCAATACCAATGATGAGTGCATGTTTCTTTTGTGCCTTTAGCACTACAGGCATGCAAAGTACTAGTAGTAAAAACACAGCCGTCTTCATAATATTTGTTTTTAGTTGACCATTGACAACATATAGATTAAATTAGGAGCAATAAATTCCAGCATGCTTTGCCGTTCACTGAAGTAATTTCTTATCCATTGTGAATGTGTATTGTGTTCTTTTTTTACCCAAAGAGCATAGAGAGTTTTTCACAGAGTAATAAGAGCAGTGAATATGAATAGGCCTATCTACAGTTAAAGAAATGAGTAACATTAAATTTTATCGCCTAAACCACAACTGCATCTAATGTACATTCTTAAAATGGCAATAGCAATAGTAGCGGTAACAGTTAATTGCACTATAGCGCTAAGTCAACGTAGTGAAACAGACAGCATCCGGCAACTACTAAAGCATGAAAAGAATGATAGCAACCGCGCTATCCTCCTATATAACCTGGCAGCTTTATACCAAGGGAGCAAACCAGATTCAACACTGATCCTGGCGCAGGATGCATTGATATTGTCGAGGAGAATTGATTTCAAACAAGGCGAAGCTCAATCATTGAACCAAATGGCTAATGCTTTTAACTGGGTGGGCAACTACCCTAAAGCGCTGGAGCTGTACATTCAAAGCCTGAAGATAGTAGAACAGGGAAATAATCCCACCAGCCATGCCATTGCTCTAATAAATATTGCTACAGTTTACCTATTTCAACATGAATACCGAAAGGCACTTGATTATACTTTTTTGGCAGACTCAATACTTGTTGAAAACAACCTTATCAACCACCGTAAATATACCTTGTTGAATCTTGGTGACATCTACGAAAAGTTCAACAAGCTGGACTCTGCCATGGATTTTTCTAACAGGGCATATGCTGCAGCTAAATCTGCTGGAGATGATAACTTGGTAGGAACAGCGCTAACCAACCAGGCCAATGTTTGTTTGAAACTTGAAACATTTGATCTTGCATTAAAAAATTACAGGAGGGCGATTCCTTTTTTGAAAGAAACAGGTGATGATGATATGCTTAGTGAAAATTATCTTGGCTTAGCTAAAACCTTTCTTGCATTACAAGCTGAAGACTCTGCCCGACATTATGCTCAACTTTCATTTGCCATATCAAATGCAGCTGGCTTTCAGCGCAGGCTGCTCGAAACTTCCACTTTTTTGGTTAACTATTACGACAGTAAACAAAAAATAGACAGTGCTTATAAATACCAGCAACATCTAATGGCAGTTAAGGATTCCTTGCATAGTATAGAAAAAATAAAAGAAGGTTACCTGCTAACATTAAGTGAACAACAAAGACAAAAAGAAATACAAGAACTTATAATAAAAGAGAAATATGAGTGGAAACAAAGACTTCAATACATAGGTATTGGTGTGTTAATTCCGCTACTGTTCATTTTTACGCTTTACCTGCGCAATAAGAAAGTAAAGCCAAGATATATTGAATACCTTGGCCTTGTATCGCTGCTTATGTTTTTTGAATACATAACACTGCTATTGCACCCGGTAGTGGTTAATTTAACCAATCATGTACCGCTGTTTGAGCTTATTGTTTTTTCTATCATTGCTACTTTGCTTACGCGATCACATCACCGGGTAGAGCATTGGTTTCTTGCCAGGATTGGAGGCAAAAACCATCATGCAAAAACTAATTAATGGTATGCTATAGCTTAGGTGTTTTCACACCTCTTGTAGTATCCTCATCATCATTCCTGAAGTTGGGAACCTGCGATGTATCAGTGTTTCTAAATTGTGTAGTATCCACAGTTTCTGAACCGGTAGTTGTAGAAGCTTCAGTTTCTTCAGTACTACTACCACATGCAATATTGGCGAGAACAAATGACGCCACTACTAGTACAAAAATAAACCTGTGACTCAGCATGGTTTTGATCTTTCTCATAATTGATAGTTTTAGTTAGTAAGAATACAATATTTAATTCGTAACAGGAATAGGGCATGTGCTGAAGGCCCAACAAAATGATTATCCATATTTAACCAATTAAAAAGCTCCTGTTCATATTGTCTATAGAAAAAACTAAAGATGCTACCTGTATAAAAAATAAAAGAAAAGCATTGGGTAGTACACAGCGATCAGATGCAATAAGCCTCGACTTCTTTACCGGAAAAAGAAACTACAAAACCATTTGATGATATAGTTTCTCCAGTGCCTGCTGCGGATCGTGCGTAAGTCCCGGGTGAGTAGGAGATACCTGTACAATGGTACTACGTGCCGCAGCCAACCATCTAAAACGTGAAGCAAGAGGCAATTCACCTATTGGACCACCATCGGGTTTGCCGCAACAGATTTTGAAGAATGCCTGCAGGCGATGCTCTAATTCTTCCAGGTCTATACCTGCAGAAAATGCACGCAGACGTTCAGCCTTCAGTTCATATTTTATCTGCAGGAACTTGAGGTCGCGGCAATAAACGATCACGCCCACGTTCATGAACTCCTCACGCTCCACACGTGGCACTACCCGTATCACGGCATATTCAAATAAGTGCTTGGCGGGCATCCTGGGCTTCTTTTACAATTTGAGAGGAGATTGCTAGACGAGACACAAGAAAATCAACATACACTTGCCGCTTTTCTTCGGCAGTTCCATTTTCATCCTGCAGCCATTCGTCGGGCACTACAGAAACAATAGCTTGTATTTTTTTAGCCGGGAGAATAGGTAGAAAAGCATCGTTAACCGCGTCTAGCTGCGAAGCAAGTGGCAGCAGCACATGGTCTTTTACCTGCGGGAACGGTCTTCGTCCCTGCTTCTCCAAATTTTGCCATGCATGGTGAAAATACAATGCGGCGCCATGATCTATCAGCCATAGCTCCTTGTTCCACATGAGCATATTGGTATTACGCGGCGTACGGTCAACATTCATCAGCAGGCTGTCGAGCCAAACTATTTTGGAAGCAAGCATCGGATCCACATTATTCACCACAGGGTCGAATGTGATGGCGCCAGATAAATAATGAAGGCCGAGATTGAGACCAACGCTGGCCTTCAGCAGATCCTGTATTTCCTCGTCAGGTTCTGTACGACCAAAGGCTTCATCAAGATTGCAAAAAACAATTTCCGGCATTTTAAAACCCAGTGCTCTTGCTATTTCACCGCCTATTAATTCAGCTATTAGTGCTTTAGCTCCCTGGCCCGCACCACGAAACTTTATGACATACATGAAACCATCATCTGCCTCGGCAATAGCCGGCAGCGAACCACCTTCACGCAAGGGTGTTACATAGCGGGTAACATCAACGGTTCGTATATCAGGTGCGGCTGTCATTTACAGCGTCGAAAGTAGCGGTTTTTCCTTTTGCAGAATATCTATCACTGTAGTAAATGAATGCGAGGAGTTTGTATATTACTGACCGAATTGCAGCTTCCTTCTCCAAGATTTGTTGAAAGACCTTAACAATGCCTGCCGCTTTATTATTGATAATCAACAAATCGACCATGCGATTTACAAAGCTCATCTTTTTCCTACTTATTCATGTTGCTGTTTGCTCACAAGGGCCTGCAGAAAAATTGAAGGTTTTTATTGACTGTAGCAATGTGTGGTGCGACTTCAACTACATACGTTCCGAAATAAAATTGGTTGATTTCCTAAATGACCAGTTAGCAGCCGATGTGCATGTATTGATAACTGCAGTAGAAAATGGAAACGGTGGCAAAAACTACCAGCTCATATTCTTTGGCCAGAACAAGTTTGATAAAGAACAAGAAACCTATAGCTTCAATACTGAACCTAATGCCACTGAAGCCGAGAACAGGGACGAATTGTTGCGCACTCTAAAAATCGGTCTACTTCGTTTTCTTGCCCGAACACCTTATGCAAAATGGATAGCGGTAGATATGAAAACGGAGGAAAGGAAAAAAGAGCAGGAACTAAAAGCTGAAACAACAAAAGATCCCTGGAACTACTGGGTATTTCGCGTGGGTGTAGACGGCACTTATAATGCCGAACAAGTGTACAAAAACCTGAACGGAACAGGATACACTACCGCCAATAGAATAACTGACAAAAGTCGCATTTACTTTGGTGCATCAGGAGGCTATAACCAATCAATCTATACATATGAGGACAATGGCACCAACGTAGACTTCGAGGTTATCAACTCAAACTACGAGATCGCGCATTCGCTCATCAAAAGCCTTGGCAGCCACTGGGGCATCGGCTACAGGGCCTCATACAGCAACAACACTTATAGCAACAATAAAGAACGGATCTTACTCAAAGGTGGTATAGAATACTCTATCTTTCCTTACAGCGAAGTGAACACGAAGTTGTTTACCATCAGCTACGGCTTAGATGCGAGGCAAAACAGGTATTATGATACAACCATCTACTACCAGACAAAAGAAATGCTGTATGGGCAAGTAGCACAAGCCAACCTAACGCTCAACAAGCGATGGGGCAATCTCAACTCATTGCTAGCCTACCGCAACTATCTGCACGACCCACAGCTCAACAACCTTTCGCTCAACATCAACATGAACGTGCGCATTACTGGTGGCCTATCAATATACATGTACACCAGCGGCAGCATCGTCCGCGACCAGGTTTACCTTGTAAAAGGAAAAGCATCGGAGCAGGATGTACTAACCCGCAGACGGCAAATAGCTACCGACTATACGCTATACACAGGCTTTGGTATCAACTACAGATTTGGTAGTAAGTTGAATAATTTTATTAACCCGAGGATGGAGGGGTTGTAGGGGTTGTCTTTCAATTTGTACCTCCCCCGGTTTATAAACTGCCACTTTGGTTTGAAGAATCTCTTATTGCATTTATAGACGAACACTGTATGAAAAGTTTCTAAACACATCTAGAACTTTAGATGCCTCAGGAAGAGATGTCGGCTGGCCCGATATATTTTTTCGCTTCCAAGCCATAGGTAGATTTTGAACCTAGAATAGCGGATGGGGACAAATTAGATAGATGACTTTCATACGAAACGCTCTCCCATAAATGATGGACATAAGAATTGGGATAGCAGTGATTTCCTTCAAAAAACATATTCAACTCTTCCGCATCATAACTTGGTGTGAAAAATGCAAGTTCATCCAAGACAGTTATCTCATCCCAATAAATTTTCGACAGCAGCTCTGGGACATGAACAGACTGTTCCGCCCAATATTGGTCTTTTCCGATCGAACGAAAATTTTTGTAAGTTTCATACCAGCGAACCAGAAAACTTGATTGGCGTTTAGCAAGAATGACTGCATTGCCTAGACCTTTTATATACTTCTTACCTTCCCAAATGACATATTCTCTCCCTAAAATACAGTCATGTTCCAACAAATCTTTGAAAGGTCGTACACAAATAGTATCAAGATCAAGATAAATTCCTCCATACTCTATTAGTCGTTCAAGCCTTACTACGTCGGCTTTATGAGCATTATGAAGCAATGGCCTACCAAACACAGTTTTCGGAGCTCTCAATTTTACTAATTCTATGAAAGGAATGCATTTACTAAACCATCTTGAATTTGGCTCCTCCTCACAAATAAAAAAAATCTTAGTAGGGTAATTTACTTCATAAGCTGATTTAATAGCTACATAGTGAATATGATTGAAGGGCCTGTCCCCAAAAAGAATGAAGTGGATGATGTTCGGTATCACGAGTTGCTATTGATAAGTTTACATGTAATTATGAAAGACGATTCAATAAGGACATCAATACTGATTTACCTTCGAAATGTTCTTCTACAAAAGTTCTAGCATTCCCACATTGGCGTGCATATTCTTTATTTACCCTAGCAATATGCTCTACAGCTTCTTCCAATGTAGAAAAGCAAAAAACGCCCTCACCTACTGGTAAAAAATCTGAAAATCCGGTATTCTCAACAACAACTGGTTTGCCACTAGCCAAATATGAAAGGCTCCTCTCGCTAAACCAGCCGCTTCTTGTCTTTACATAACCTTGCTTCGCAATACTCCATTCTGCTTTTGACTCTGCAATATATAGTTGATAGCTCCAGGAGTCTTTAGTTGGAATGAGGGATCCCACTGTTAACCAGTTGGCATTTTCTAACCAAATAATTGTCTTTTCATCAGCCTTGATAGCTAGTTCAAATTTCTCACCCGTTCTTGCCGGCAGATCTATAAAGTTGTTGAAGGAGGCACTTTTCATCCCATAAATCTCTCCGCTATATTCGCACTTATCATATGCATCCCACTGTAAAACTGTAGTCCACCGACCACAATTCACCGCTGTCGCTACTTTCCAAATTTCAATTCCAACTGGTTGCCGTGTTTCTTTCCAATCAAACCCATCATCAGGAACCAAGCTAGTATTCCTGCCAATATTCTCACCAAAAGAAAAATGACATGTATGTGCAGCAGCAAGTTCTTTAAACTTTGGATCCGTAATATTTTTTATTTGAGTGAAGACAGGATCTGTATCAACAAAAGCCCTTACAGGAATTTTCAACCACCATTCCCTCAACACATTAACTCCAGAAAGATTTAGAACTATGTCAGCCTGAGAACAAAAGTTAAGGAATGTGTTTCGTGACAAACCATGCCAAACATTAACTCCTGAATCAAAGAAAACCCATTTATTTTCTAGACCGTAGTACGCAAAAAGCTTATTAATAAAGTCGAAGCCTAAATGTTTGGCTATTTCTATAGATTGGCTATTGTAGTAGCCTGGATAGTCATCACTGTCCTCATAGAAAAGCACTTCATGACCCAAGTTCTTTAAGCTTAACAAGTACTGCAAATGATGAAAGCAAAGTCCCCCAAAGGGAGCTCTGATTATGTAGCCAAGTACAAGAATTTTTTTCATATCAAACTACTAACAAAGTTCTTAAAGCCTCTTGTTTAGCTTCATCTGTATCATTCGCCTCCAGATATTTAATAGTTCTAGCTGGGTTGCCCGTAACTACTGCGTAAGGCGGAACGTCCTCCCGTACAACTGCTTTGCATCCAACAATACATCCTCGTCCTAGATGAACACCCGGCATGATAATAGCATCGAAACCTACCCAGACATTTTCTTCAATGATTACTGGTTTTGGATGTAAGAATTCTACATGTCGTGTCTTGGAATGGGCAGCTTCTTTCAACATTTCTCTCCTCGTTCCTATAGAACTTGACTGTAGATTTAACCATGAGTCGGTTACAATTGAGCCCCATGAGAACATGCAATGGTCCCCTATAAAGATCGATGAATTAGATATTAAATTAGTACACTCCAAGACTACATACTTACCCACATTAATTACTCCGCTCTTTCCAGCCATAATGATACTATGACCATAATTGCCGCTGGCATACCCTAACTTAAACCCATCCTTTTTTTCCGAATGAAAAGTAGCAAATGAATAGGCCGTATCTGGATATGTCATCTCGTCCAGATGAATATTTTTAGGCAAAGGGGCAGGATACCAATCATACTCAATGGACAATTCACCCTGCTCGTTACAAAGCAGGTTTTGAGCAATATTTTTATGCATAAACATCATTTATTACAATGGCTGGATTTCCTGATACAACAGCACCTGCAGGAACATCTTTTGAAACAACAGATCCTGGCTCAATAATGGCCCCTTTGCCAATTGTCACCCCTTTTAGTATGGTGGCGTTATAACCAATCCAAACGTCATCTTCAATTAAAACGGGGTAAGACTTAAAGTGCGGCCTCAGATTTCTTTTGCCGACAGTGGAAATAGCTATTGTATCGGCCAAACGAGCAGCTGGTGCTACTGGATGAAAATCTGTGTCGACTATGTTAACTCCCCCTGCTATAAACACGTAGCTCCCGATGACAACTTCACTATTACATGCAATTGAAGCGTTAGACATAAAAGTATAGTCACCAATTTGGATGTAGCCGGCTTCTTCAGTCGCCAAATAAGAACGAAAGAAGGTTACGTTGCTTCCTACCCGTAGTCCAACGGGAAGCTTCGAAAAAAAGTTTTTAAAAATAGACGCTGAGTCCGCTTTTGTGTCTTCTCCGACTTCTATGTTCGCAGGCACCACTTGCATTGAACCGTCAGCCAGGAGCAGCTTACCGGGTTCCAAAAGGTGAAAAAGATGATCATGTTTGTCCATAACTTTAATTTAAATCTTCTAGCATTCGATTTAGCACTTTTTGACTATCAAAATACTCATAAGCTATTTCCTTAGCCCGTTTCTTATGTTTTTCGTAATTGCACAGAACATCGTCCACCGCAGTTTTAGCGGTTGATATAGAGTCAAATGCAAGAGCCCCTTCCCCCGCTGGTATATATTTGGACCATTTTGTATCCTGAACAATGACAGGTTTCCCCGCAGCCAAATAGCAGGCGGACCGACAACTAAACCATCCCGTATTGGCTTTCACATAAGTATGTTTAGCAACAGAAAACTCTGCATACGAATTTTTAATGAAGGCGCTGTAATCATGTATTTGGCCTATCGTTTCCACAGCTTTGAGTATTTTCCATCCGTTCTGTCTTAACCAGGTGTGCTCACCGTCGTTCCTGTTGTTTACAGAACAAGATAATATCATCTCGAAGAAACCCGTTTGACACAATTCAGGTATCTGCACAACCTTCTCTAATTCCAAATCTTTTTGGCCCCATTCTTCGTTGTCGTATTGAATTTTTTTCCTAGCAGAAAGATTCATTATTGTTGTAAATGTTTTCTTATTTACTACGTGCTGATTTGCCCAGTAATCTAGACATACGGGCTGCCTGGTTGAGTACCACTTAAAACTATAGGTAGGAACTTTTGAGTCTTCCGCCATGATGTTTTCGCCGAAGGAGAAAAGGTGAGTATAATTTTTGAATGATGCTTGAATAGCTTCAACTTGCGAGGGATTTTCATTATTAGGAATCTGGGTGAACATTGGATCACTGTCGATCAGAACTCGTGTGGGAATTTTTAGATATTCCTCACGAAGAAATGTAGAACATGATACATTGATGAACACGTCAGCCGAGGCGCATACTTCCAGGAGCTTTTCTTCGGATAAACCAAAACACTTTCCAGAAACGGCGTCTCTATAAGCCCACCGTTCGCTCATTCCGAAGAAAGTCATTGTTTCTTTAAGATAATTAACAACGGGTGTAGGATCATCCCACGAGTACTTAGGGTCAAAGTGGCAATGGTAGCCCAAAGTATCCTCAATGTAATATACGTCGTGCCCTAGTAACTGCAGCCCAACGGGATACTGTACGTAATCCCATGTAACGCCAGAGGTACAGTAAGAGGCAATATAGCCTCCGACAACGATTCTTAATTTACTCATCTTATTTAGAATTAGCCGGCAACGCCTTGATGTTTATAAAATTCCGCATACACTTTCCCCCCTTGTAATAAAGTTTCATGATTTCCTTTTTCTACAATCACTCCATCTTTTATTGAAATGATCATATCAGCATGTCGCACCGTGGAAAGGCGGTGTGATATTATAAATACTGTTCTCCCTGCTGAGTAAGTAGATAAAGCTTTAAAAATTTTGGCTTCTGTTTGAACGTCCATTGCTGATGTGGGTTCATCTAAGATCAGAATTGGACTATCTCTCAAGAATGCTCTTGCTAATGATAAACGTTGCTTCTCTCCACCCGACAAGGATAAGCCGCCTTCACTAACCACTGTATCATATCCTTCAGGTAGCCTGCTTATGAATTCATGAGCCTGAGCAGCTTTTGCTGCAGCTATTATTTCATCTCTTGCTGCCCCTGGTTTTCCAAAAGCAATATTATCTGCAACAGATATTGGAAAGATGAAAGCATCCTGCAGAACAAGAGTAATATTTCTTCTTAGTGACGATAAAGTAACATCCTTTAGATTTTTGCCGTCAATAAATACATCGCCTTCCCATGGATCATAGAAGCGTAGAAGCAAAGAAATCATTGATGTTTTACCAGCGCCTGTTGGACCTACAATTGCCACTACTTTTCCAGCGTCTACTTCTAAATTGAAGTTGTTCAAAATGGCGCTTGCATCATGTTTGATACCATAACCAAATGAAACATTGCGCAACTCCACATGTCCTTCTATACTTGTTAATTCTACAGCATCAGATTTTTCACTTACTACCTCCTCTGAGTCAAGTATCTCAAATACTCTTTTTGCTCTTGCTGTGATTGAAAATGAAGAAACAATTATACTAGCCAAAGAATTCACAGGTCCGAATAGGCTACCGATATAACTAATAAAAAGAAATAGTTCTCCCGTGGTTATTTCTCCATTCAATCCTTTGTACCCTCCAATACCAATAACAATGGCCGTAGCAATTCCGGTAACAATACCAATCAACCCATTGTACACCATGCCGATCCTGGTGTTTGCCAAAGAGGCTTGATTGTATTGATGACTCTGCTTTTTAAATTGTTCGCGTGTAAAGCTTTCTCTTGAGTAAGCTTGTATAACTTTTACTGCAGATAAGCTTTGCTGCATAAACGACCAGAGATGACCTGACACTACAGATTGATAAGTAGAGGTGTGGGTCATTGGTTTATTGAAAACAAATAAAAGAATAGCAAAAAGAGGAACGGTGGAAATTGCTAATAATGCAAGACCTGAATTGATTGTGTACATCACGTAAAACATAGACACGAGTGATGTAACAGAAAGTATAGTTGGCAACATGATACCTCCAACAACAGAATAGATGACATACGTATCACCCGAAAGCCGCGCCATCAAGTCACCCACGTTGTTCTTAGAAAAAAAAGAAAGGGAAAGCTTCTGCATTTTATCGAACAGAGCCACGGAGAAATCATAAACTAGCCTTTGGCAAACTTTAGTGGTAACAGCGGTAGATATATAAGATAAAACAGACGTTCCTATAACCATTAAAACAGAAGCAATTACTAGAATGAGAAGTAATTGTTTATCGCCAGGAACCTCTCCAAAATACAAGAATAAACTTCTCAAATTTTCAGGAAGTGGATGATTTGAAAGCACATTATCAATTATGTACTTCACAGGCAGGGGCTGAAGCACGCTGAAACCAACACTTAAAAAACCCAGGATCACCAACAATAGGATGCTTGCCTTGTAGTTATACGTAAATCTTATTAAACGAAGAAGTATCTGCGCTTTGCTCATTTCTTGCCTGGTTAAATTTTACCGTTGACTATGTTACTCCTGAAATTTCTCATATGGCTGTCTTCGTATACACCAGGTGCTTCGGATTGTTCTGCTTCCTCCATTCCATCTACCTTTACCAGCACCAGCTTACTTTCTTTTTCTCCTTGTAATGAAAGTGAATTAAAAGAGTGCTGCACACAGCCTGAAACTCTTTGTATATCCTGCACGTATTTCAAAAGAATGAATGAAGTAATTGTTACCAACAGGCCAAGTGCCACCCAGCTTTGCTCCAATGCCGCCGCCACATCTATACTCACAAAAGCAGTCACCAAGAAGATTCCAATCCATGAGTGCCTTACCCAATACTTCATCTTTACATACTGCTTATTGGCTCCGTGCTCTTCTACGGTTAATATGCTCCGTGCTGAAGAGAATAGTCCTGTCCGTACCTGGAGATCCCACCTGTCGAAATCACCACCTCTTTTTACCCTTGCCTTGCATTTGATGATATTGCTTTCCAGTTCTTCAAGCCAGGTCTCATTACCTTTCCACTCGGCTTCCGACCAATGCTTTAATGTCCTTGATCTAACCAACGGGGCTTTATGTATCAACCCACCAGATCCTCTTACTCGCCAGGGAGTTAAGCCATTGTTGATCCTTCCCCTTAACCGTGCTACCGGCTGGATGATGTGAAAGAAGAATATCAGCAACCTGTATTTCCAGTTGGCTGACTGCGATTTGGTGAGCGAAGAGTTTTTAGATGAACTAATAGCAGCCTGTACCACTATTGTTACAATTGATGCAGCAAAGAACAACCACATCCATATCAGTGGTGGCCAGAAAAGACCCAATGCGCCCAATAAGCCAAACATGCCAGTGATCAGATAGTATTCGGGCATCAGGGGTATACAATTTAACAACCCATCTGCCGGCTGGTACACCGACTGAAACAAGGCGCTTCCCCAGGTGCCGTGAAAGACACGATCCTTCTTAGTTTTTATCGGCAACGTAAACCCATGACCATAGATCCTGCCTGCCCAGGTGAGGTGACCAAAGCCATTGTATTTCTCCGGCCATTTATGTTCTAATAATGCTTCAGCTTTGCCATATCCTTTCTGCTGTTTCCAATATGCTTTTATAGAATTGCGGCGGTGGTGCCATACAAGCGCAGACGGATGAAAGCCTATGGTGTAACCAGCTTCCTGTATGCGCCAGCATACGTCTACATCATCTCCGGCGGCGCGGTACATCGGATCGAAGCCACCGATCTTCATAAGTACATCTTTGCGTACCGACAAATTACAACCTGGTATATGCTCAGCTATCTCATCTGTCTCTAATACATGCACAGGACCACCGGGCGCATTTGCCACGCAAGTAGCTATAGGCCCATCCTCTTCAGGAATGATATTGGGACCACCCATAGCTGCATGCGATGAATTGCTGTAGGCATATGCCAGGTAATGCAGCCAGTGCGGATCAGGATATGCATCATCGTCTATATAGGCTAGTATTTCTCCGCGTGCATTATACATCCCGGTGTTGCGGGCACTGCTTAGTCCACAGTTTGAAGTAGTTATCAGCCTTACATCCTCATACTTGCTTACTATCTCTACGGTATTATCTTTTGAACCATCATTTACTACTATCACTTCATAATTAGGATATTTCAAACGCTGCAAGCCATCCAAAGTATCTTTAATTGTAGCCGAACCATTATATGTACAAATAACTACTGAGAATGAAGGAAAATGGTGCTCGATCCTCACGGGTACTTCAAGCATGGACGCAGCCACTGTAAATAGTGCGGGCTTTGCTTGCCGGCAGCGATCAACCAAACCGAAATCCCAGTCTTCTATTTCATATCCACCACGCCACCACTCGTCGGTCCAGGCAAATACGAACATGCCTGCGCAGCCTTTACCAAAAATTGTTTCTACCTGCCAACGTAGCACTTCAGATTGTTTATCATGCCCATTGCGCATGCTATCCAGTCCTATCTCTGCTAGCACAAGCGGCCTGTCGCCTGCCAGGTTATGAAGCCGGGCAATATACTTGCTAAGCTTCTCTGGTGTTTCCAGGTACACGTTGAAACAATCAAAGTCAAGAAAACTTAGGTCGAGATACTCGGTGGTAGGATAGTTTACATAAGTGACCAAGGCTTCAGGCGCTTCTTCCTTTACAGCTTTATAGAGCCTTTTTAAGAAACGCTCAATCTTCTCTTTGCCATACCATCGAACAATAGGAGCAGGTATCTCATTTCCTATTGCGTAACACAAGATTGCAGGATGCCCAGCACTTGCACGAACACCTTCTTTCACCCTGCGTATAATGTCCTGCTGGCGTTCTTTTGTATCTAAAAAAGTAATGTGTTGTTCCCATGGCAGGCCCACCATTACTTGCAGGTTATTTTGTAAAGCAAGATTAAGTATAGATTGTGAAGGAACTGTATAAGTCCTTACTGAGTTGATGCCATGTAAAGCCATCATCTCGAAATCTTTCGCAATTACTGTTTCATCAGGAAATTGAAAGCCTTCTTCGTCAGGGGCAAAGGTGCCATATGTAACACCCTTAATGTAAAATTTTTGTCTGCCTCTAAATAGGAACTTCCCTTTTACCGTTACTTTACCTACGCCAACTGTACCATTTAACTGAGCCATAGCTTAGCAAATAATTTGTCAATAAAAAATGGCAAGAATAAGTTGTGAGGTATTTCTAAGGAATAGATGGAGAAATAAAAGTATACATAGGCTTTTATATTTGCAACACATAAATATGTGATTTTTCAATAAAAGCTAAACATTTTTAATAACAGCCCTCAGGCACAGTAATGGAAGATGGTAAAAACATTCCCATTGAGTGACCTAAAACAAAACCAAGATGCTACTTCAAATACATCCTGAAAATCCACAGCCGCGGTTGGTAAAAACGGTAGTAGAATGTTTATTAGACGGAGGGATCATTATTTATCCAACTGACACCATCTACGGGTTGGGATGCAATATCTTTAAACCTAAGGCTGTAGAAAGAATTTGCAGGATAAAACAAGTTGACCCGCAAAAAGCGCAATTGAGTTTTATTTGTCACGACTTAAGTGATTTAAGTAAATACACTAAGTCAGTATCCACGCCATTGTACAGAACATTGAAAGAACACCTACCAGGTCCTTATACTTTTATATTACCCGCAAGTCGTGAAGTACCTAAAATCCTGCAGAGCAAAAAGAACACGATCGGCCTTCGAATTCCTGATAATAAGATTGCTCTGGGAATTATAGAAGCACTAGGGAATCCAATTCTTAGTGCATCGCTGCCAGGTGATATGGTAGAAGAGTATACTGACCCAGAGCTTATGCATGAAAAATTTGAAAAGCTGGTAGATATCGTGATTGATGGGGGAAATGGCGGCATGCACCCTTCTACAATCATTGATTGCACCACAGAACCATACGAGGTGATCAGGTACGGCTTAGGCCAATGGGAGGAGCCGTAGGAATGTAAAGTAGTTGATTAGAGACTAGAGACCAGTGACTAGTAGAAAGGTTTTGTTCTCTCATCTAGTCACTGATCTACTGATCTCAGAGCACTAAATCTTTTCCATCTCCTCGTTCACAAATTCCATTAGTGACTTTATATAATCAGGTGAAAGATTGAATTCCAGTCCCGCAGCTTCGTATAGTGCAGGAAGTGTTTTTGTTCCGCCCAGGCTTAAGGCATTAATATAGTTACGCAGCGCCTGCTCTTTATCTCTCTGGAACTGTTTCCACATACCAATAGCACCCAGTTGAGCTATACCATATTCTATGTAATAAAAAGGCACCTCGAACAAATGCAACTGGCGCTGCCATCCAATTTTGCGGTATTCATCTAATCCTGTAAAATCAACAGCACCTGTATTGAACTCTTCCAGTATCTCCATCCACTTACTGGTTCTTTCTTCTACAGTATGCGTTGGATTTTCATAAACCCAATGTTGAAACTTATCGATGGTTGCGATCCATGGGAAAATGGTAATGGTGCGCTCCAATTGATGCTCTTTTGCACGCTTCAGGTCTTCATCATTATCAAAGAAAACATTCCAGAAATTCATGCTGAAAAGCTCCATAGCCATACTTGCTACCTCAGCTATCTCCATCGGGTATTCTTTAAAAGCACTTAAGGCGAGCCTGTGGCTAAGGAAAGAATGGATGGCGTGTCCTCCTTCGTGTACCATCGTCGTCACATCATGCATTTGCCCCGCCGCATTCATGAAGATGAATGGCGCACCACTTTCTGCTAAAGGACAATTGTACCCTCCAGGCGCCTTACCCTTCCTGCTTTCAAGGTCCAGGTGACCCAGTTCTTTCATCTTACGCAGGCAGTCAGCAAAGAATGGATTAAGCAGTTCAAAGCATTTGATTGTCTTCTCCGTTAGTTCCTCTCCTGTATTGAATGGATGAAGCGGCTGCACTCCTTCCGGCTCTGCCTCCGTATCCCATGGGCGCAGCGTATCCAGGCCCAGCTTCTGCTTCTTTTTGTCGTATATCTTTTTTACCAATGGCAGTACATGCAGCTTTACCGCCTCGTGAAAATTGAAACAATCTTCTTTGGTATAGTCGAAGCGACCCATTTCTGCAAACTTGTAGTCGCGGTAGTTTTCAAAACCTGCGTTCAGTGCTATTTGATGACGCTTTGCTATCAGCTGCGAGTAAAGTGTATGAAGCGTCTCCTGGTCCTGCCGGCGACGTTCATTTATTTTCCGGTAGACTTCTTCTCTCAGGTTCCGGTCGTGATCTTCTAAAAATTTTGAAGCCTGCTGCAGCGTATACTCCTGCCCACGAACTTCTATGGTCATAGCGCCTGCTATTTGGCCATACTGCTGCTGCATCACGCTCAGCTCAGCCTGTATAGGAATATTCTCTTCCCTGAAAAGATCGATGCTCTTGCGCACATTGCGCAGGTAAGTAAAATACTCTTCCTTATCAAGTTCCTGTGTAAAAGGATTCTCAATGAGCTTGCGGTTCAGCTTATCTGCATATGGCTGCATATGCGGCTGAATGTGCATGCAGAAGTAATTGAATGCTTCTTCCAGCGATTTGTCGGTGGTATCGCAGGTCATGCGTATCTGGCGCCAGCATGCATCTTCACTTATTACTGCTTCGAGCTCACTTGAGTCTTTCAGCCACTGCTCCAGGTCTTCGCGGCTGTTGATCGGACGCTCCAGCAGCTCTTTAAAATAAGGCTCCAATCCGGCCCAATCTGTTACAGAAAAATCCTTAGGCAGGTACTTCCTTTCCAGTTTCTTTATATCAGCACTTAATTCCATAATCGTTTTTTTTAGCTTCTGGTAATGCAATGTGTAAGCCACTACAGCCTTACTGTAGGGTGTGCAAATTTAGGTGTAAGATTTAGATGGCAGAGAGGAAGCATGTATAGCACCGGTAGCTTTAAGTTTAAGAGTGGCGAGCACAATCTATTTTCGATAGTTGCTTCTTGTTGGAGAGGCGCATTTGATAAGCCATTGGAAAGGTGCCGCAAAAACGCTGCTACCTTTTCAACCAATAAAAAAAGCTGCGGTCATCTATGACAACCGCAGCTTCTATAATTATTTTCTACACTACTTATTCTTCAGTCTTCTTTTTCCTGGTAGCTTTTTTCTTAGGAGCCTCTTCAGGTGTTTCCTCTGCTACTACATCAGCGGCTGCACTACTTTCAGGTGTTTCTTCACTGGCTTCTTCTTCCTCTTCAGGATGATCAGTCAGTTTTAGCTCTACTTTATTTTTCTTCAATACATTATACCACTTCACCATCTTTTTCATATCGCTGGCATATACACGCTCAAAATCCATATCAGGAAAAACTTTCTGGAAATATGCCTTAATAGCTGCATTGTCTTTTTCTGATGGCAACGCTTCACTGCTTGCGTCCATAGCCTGGAAAACTTCCACGAGGTTTACATTATCGCGCTGCGTATATACTTCTATACTCTCAAGATGCGAAAAGTTATGTATGCGACTTGCAACAAAACGAGTGGTTTTATCTTCCAGCGAACGAACAATTGCGCCATCTTTTTTGCTACCCACCAGTTCAAACAACCCGCCAATACCTGTCACGGAAATTATTCTTCCATATTCCATAAGTTCATTTTTTAGGAGGTGCAATATAAACCGATTTAACCAACCCAAGCTTTCAGTGCATTTTTTTAATGAATACCCGTAGGTTATTCTAATAAACCTGGTGCTGCGGAAGATGAAGCCAACCTCACAAACATCATTTCCAAAAACGCTCTTCAAAATCAAACTGGTGCATTACCCATACAATAAGTTTCATATTCAACACGTTCTGTAGCTACATCAAAGTTTTAACATTAACTACCACAGCTTCTATAGCAGGTGGCAACAGCGAGTGAAAATTATCCTTTAGCTTTACCCACTTTCTCACAAAAAGCAAAAACCTACAATGAATAAATTCTTCCTGGGTGCATGTATTTGCGCCGCCGCTACGTTAACAGCCTGTTCAGGCAATCCGCCAGCTTATAACGAGCCGGTTGCTACCCAACCAATGCCAATGCCAGGAACAGCTCCTGCCAATGCATTTCAAACAGATTCTACAGGTCAAACAATAGTTCCTGTAAATCCTGCTGCAGGTGCACAGACTGTAACAGCAGTGCCTACACCGCAACAAGCACCCGCACAACAAGCGAAAGCTGCAAAGGGAATGAACCCTGAGCATGGTCAGCCAGGCCATAGGTGCGATATTCCTGTAGGTGCGCCGCTCAATTCACCGGTAGCTAATACAGCACAACCACAGGTACAGCAAGTAACTCCTGCTAATCAACAGGTACAGGTAGGACCACAAATCACTCCTATACAGCCAGCAAAACCTGCATTACCAACTGCAGGTAGCGGAAGGGTAAACCCTGCACATGGCGAACCAGGTCATGATTGCGCAGTACCTGTAGGTGCTCCTTTGAACTAATCTTGTTAAGCATTATAAACAAAAACAGCAGGTCCTAAAGGCCTGCTGTTTTTTTATTCACTAGTTCCTCTAGTTGCGCATGTTCTTCCTAAACTCCCACGGCTCTACATAATTGAATAGCGACCAAATTCCAAGTTCTAGTTTCTTTGCCTGCTTTTCCAGCTTTGCCAGCTCCGGGTCATCCGAATATTGAACAAAATGCCACGCCATTCCGCTCTTCACCATATGGTAATTTATGTTCAGCCTATCACTCAACCTGATGATGGTGGCTAAAGTTCTGCCGTACCTGTCTCTTCCATGCAGTTGCAGCACTACCCGCTCATCCTGCGTGAGCTGCCGCAGCAGATCGCGTGATTGAGAAAAGAATTCCTGTCCTTTCTCCGGTGCATCTATACCGTACAAGCGTATCCTGTAGGTGCTGTCAGCTTCCGTTACATCTACCGTATCACCATCTATTATCTTCACCACTTTTGCCGCCACTTCCTGCGGCGTCTTTTTTGATTGTGCTAACGAAGGTGTTGCTACAATCAACAGCAGCAGCATCCAGTTAAGCTTAAAAAATTGGTTCATGGATTTGTAAACGTAAATCAATGCAAACTATTGCAGCTATGCAGCAAGCGTAACTAATACAGTAACTACAGGTAGTAAAAGGTAAATTTGCTGCCGAATATCAAAGCACAATGAAGGATTTTAAAAAATACTATATAGTACCTGCGCCACCCGAAGAAGTATATGTTGCCCTTACCAACCCGGCTACCATCCAGCTTTGGACGGGTGAACCGGCAGAAATGTCTACAGAACCGGGAAGTGAGTTCAGCCTGTGGGAAGGCAGCATTGTTGGACTTAATCTTGAGTTCGAAGAAGGAAAAAAGATCGTACAGCAATGGTATTTCGACCAAGAAGAGCCATCTATAGTTACGATAAAACTACATACGCATAAGCACGGAACTTCTCTTGAGCTGCGCCATGTAAATATCCCGGATGAGGAATATGATGATGTGGTAGATGGTTGGAATGGGACCTACTTCCGCTCGTTAGATGAGTTTTATGGAGTAGAGTAACAATTGTTGATTTGCGATTGCGGATTTTAGATTGGGATGCGTGAAGCAGCAAGATTCAGATAGAATAATGGATTTTTCTGAACTAATCAAAAGTATTACCTCCAGCGGCTACTACTTATCATGGTAAAAATCAAGAGAGGCTGTCATTACTGGCAGCCTCTCGTTTTAAAAATCTATATACTGTTTTTACATGTTTCTCCTGTACTGCCCGCCTACCTGGTAAAGTGCATGTGTTATCTGCCCAAGGCTGCAGTACTTTACCGTATCCATCAGTTCTTCAAAAAGGTTTCCATTGTTGATGGCTACCTGTTGCAGGCGCTTTAGCGCCTCCTGGCTCTTGGCTTCGTTCCGCTTTTGGAAACCCTGTAGGTTATGTATCTGTTGCTCTTTTTCTTCGGTTGTACTTCTTATAACTTCTGAAGGTAAAATGGTCGGGCTACCTTTTTTGTTCAGGAAAGTATTCACCCCAATCAGCGGCAACTCACCTGTATGCTTCTGGTGCTCGTAAAACAGGCTTTCTTCCTGAATCTTATTGCGCTGGTACATTCTTTCCATTGCACCCAGCACTCCGCCACGTTCTGTTAGTCGGTCAAATTCTGCCAGCACAGCTTCCTCTACCAGGTCTGTCAGTTCTTCTATCAAAAAGCTTCCCTGGTTTGGATTTTCATTTTTTGCTGTACCCAACTCGCGGTTAATGATCAATTGGATGGCCATTGCCCTGCGCACACTTTCTTCTGTTGGTGTGGTAATGGCTTCGTCGTACGCATTTGTGTGAAGACTGTTACAGTTGTCGTAGATGGCATACAGCGCCTGCAGCGTGGTACGTATGTCGTTGAAATCGATCTCCTGCGCATGCAGGCTTCTACCCGATGTTTGAATATGATACTTCAACTTCTGGCTCCTGTCGTTGCCTTTGTACTTGTACTTCATTGCCTTGGCCCAAATGCGACGCGCCACACGGCCAATCACGCTGTACTCAGGGTCCATGCCATTGCTAAAGAAGAACGAAAGGTTTGGCGCAAAATCATCTATGTTCATGCCGCGGCTCAGGTAGTACTCTACATAAGTAAAACCATTGGCAAGAGTGAAAGCAAGCTGGGTAATAGGATTAGCTCCTGCTTCTGCAATATGATATCCTGAAATAGAAACGCTGTAGAAGTTGCGCACCTTTTTGTCAATAAAATATTGCTGCACATCACCCATTAGCTTCAGCGCAAATTCCGTAGAGAAGATGCAGGTATTCTGCGCCTGGTCTTCCTTTAAAATATCCGCCTGCACCGTACCACGTACCTGGCTCAGCGCTTCTGCTTTTAATTTCTGGTAAACATCAGCTGGCAGCACTTCATCACCACTTAGTCCAAGCAGCTTTAGCCCTAAACCATTGTTACCTTCCGGCAGTCTTTCCGGCGAAGAGGGATTGTAATAGGAAGGACGTGGAGCATGCTCATATTTCTGTTGAAACACCTCGTTTACCTTGTCCCAAAGATTATTCTCCTCAATATATTTTTCGCATAGCTGATCAATAGCAGCATTCATGAAAAACGCCAGCAGCATAGGCGCCGGACCATTGATGGTCATACTTACCGATGTGGTTGGGCTGCACAGGTCGAAACCGCTATACAATTTTTTGGCATCGTCTACTGTTGCTATGCTCACACCGCTGTTTCCTACTTTTCCGTAGATATCTGGTCGCACTGCAGGATCTTCTCCGTATAGCGTTACGCTGTCAAAGGCTGTTGACAATCGCTTTGCCGGCTGCCCCAATGAAACATAGTGAAAGCGCTTGTTCGTACGCTCAGGTCCACCTTCTCCGGCAAACATCCTGGTAGGATCTTCACCCTGGCGTTTCAGTTCAAACACACCTGCAGTGTACGGGAATTCACCCGGCACATTTTCCTGCAGCTGCCAGCGAAGAATGTCGCCCCAGTCTTTATATTTTGGCAGCACCACTTTTGGTATACGTGTACCACTCAGCGACACCGACGTCAGTGGCTGCTTAATGATCTTGTCTCTTACTTTATATTCAAAAAAATCAGCAGCATATTTAGCTACCACCTGCGGCCATGCCTCTATCAACTTCCTGCACTCAGTGTGCAGCTTTTCTTCAAAATGGTTACGAACATTATCAAGATCGGCTGACGAAGCACCTGTTTCCTGCAGCGCCTCTGCGGCACCATTTATCTTGTAAAGTTTAGAAGCAATGGTTGCCTGCTCGTTCACCCACTGGTCGTACTCGCGGTTGGTTTGAGCCACTTCGCTCAGGTAACGTACACGCTTTGGTGGTATGATCTGCGATTTTGTAGAAGTATCAGCAGTATGTCCATGATCTTCCAGCACACCAAATTGCTTACCAGTTTTTGTACTTATCGCCAGCATCAGTTTTTCAAATAATTCGTTGATGCCCGCATCATTGAACTGTGCAGCTATGGTACCCACTACTGGCAATTCTTCATCTTTGGCAGTCCATAATTGGTGGTTACGCTTAAACTGCTTCCGCACATCATGCAGCGCATCCAGTGCACCGGCCTTATCAAACTTATTGATACAAACTACATCCGCATAATCCAGCATGTTGATCTTCTCCAGCTGCGATGGCGCACCGTATTCCGGCGTCATTACATACATGCTCACGTCGCAGTAGTCAAGGATGGATGCATCACTTTGACCCACACCCGCACTTTCCAGTATCACCAGGTCAAAGCCTGCACTGCGGCAAATGTCCAGCGCTTCCTGCACGTATTTACTTAAGGCTTTATCACTTTCACGAGTTGCCAGGCTTCGCATGTAAGCGCGTCCATTGTGGATGCTGTTCATACGAATACGATCGCCCAGCAGTGCTCCACCTGTTTTCTTTTTAGATGGATCTACTGAAATAACAGCAATTGTTTTATCAGTATACGTATTCAAAAAACGCCTAACAATCTCATCTGTTACTGAAGACTTGCCCGCACCACCGGTACCTGTGATGCCGAGAATGGCCCCCTCCCGGCCTCCCCCAGCGGGGGAGGAGTGGCTAGCACCATGAGTATCTACGTCAACGTTTTTCTCCGGCAGGTCTGCCAGGTGCTTGTGGATTCTTTCAACCACCTCGTCAAGTTGATAAATTACCTCTTCGTTGGTAAAACGCAGCACATCGAAGCCTAGCTTATTTAATTCAGCCGTACGTTCTGCATCACTTAGCTGCATTTCAGGAAGTTGATGATAATTTCCGTCTACCTCTATCACAACTCCGCGAGATAAGCAGACAAAATCGGCAATAAAAGCGCCTATGATGTGTTGCCGCCTGAACTTGTAACCTTCTTTCTTCGCTCTTAGTTTATCCCATAAAAGTTCTTCAGCTTGTGTTGCATGCTTTCTATGTTCAAGAGCAAACTCCTTCAACTTTCCATAAAGCATCGGATCAGCCATGAACTGACCCACAGTGATGGAAGATTGGCCGGTCGCCTGTGTATGCTCACTGTTCTTGTTATTACCGTTGATTGGAGCTATCACCTCCGCAAAGCTTTGTCCCATTTCAGCTAAAGTGATAGCTCTGCCAATGCGCCTTACATCCTTCTTCTCGTTTAACGGCAGTTTCCCGTTCCAAGCTGAAGCAGCCCGGAAGTAATCCACCTGCTGCCAGTCTCCTCCCCCACCGGGGGAGGCAAGGAGGGGGCTACACTGATCAATCACATCCTGTATCATTCCTTCCAATCCCATTGCACGTCCATCGTCGGGGCTATAAATGCGGGTAACGCCGTAATCATGCAGCTCTTTTATCTCGCTTGGCAGTATCGTTCCGCCGCCGCCGCCAAAGATCTTTATATGACCACAGCCATTCTCTTCCAGCAGGTCTTTCATGTATTTAAAGAACTCAACATGACCGCCCTGGTAGCTGGTGATGGCTATACCGTGCGCATCTTCTTCGATAGCACATTCCACTATTTCGGCCACACTCCGGTTGTGACCAAGGTGAATGATCTCGGCGCCTTTGCTTTGCAATATGCGGCGCATGATATTGATCGCCGCGTCATGACCGTCAAACAGCGAAGCCGCTGTTACTATTCTTACTTTTTGCTCTTGTGTAGACATTGTATGTGTATTTTCTCAGGCCACTGCCTTTGCAGGAGTTCTTTTTTATGGAACCAGCGACAGCACATGACCGGGCATCCGTTGCGTCGCACACTTCTGCTGAAGTAGTTTTTTCAGCACATAATACAGCAGGAAACGGCAAGCAGCAGACGCAGCAAAATTAGGGGTTTTGCCCCTTCGGGTTTATAAGGTTTCAACCAGCTTCCCAGCTTATTGTTTTGCCTTCTGTTGCCAGGAAGTTGTTACCTAAATATCTGCACTCAAATGGGTACCGGTAGTATTTACTTTTGGTTTTCACCTTTTGACCTTTCACTTACCCTATCCAGCTCTTGCTTTATGAACCTGTCGGTCATTTTTTCCAGTATTGATAAAGTCACCGATCCATTTGAAAGTACCATATCGTGAAAAGCACGCACATCAAAGTCTCCTTTCAATGCCTCCTCTGCTTTTTTGCGCATCTCCTTTATTTTGATCTCGCCAATTTTATACGAAAGTGCCTGGCCCGGCCATGATATATACCTGTTGATCTCTGTATTCACCTCATGCATAGATAATGCAGTGTGATCAGCCAGGTAATTTACCGCCTGTTCCCGTGTCCATCCTTTGGTGTGAACACCTACATCTATTACCAGCCTGCAGGCACGCCACATATCGTATGTCAACCGGCCAAACAAGCTATATGGATCCTGGTAAAAGCCCATCTCATGACCAAGGTATTCGCTGTACAAACCCCACCCTTCACCAAAGGCGTTGATGTACAAGCTGCGCCTGAAGTCGGGCAGGTGATCCAACTCACGAGAAAGAGCAGTCTGCAGGTGATGGCCTGGTACCGCCTCATGCAGCGTAAGAGCTTCTAGTGTATATAATGTACGACTTGGTAGATTGTAAGTATTCACCCAGTACTCATTGGTTCCGCCGGAGTAGCGGCCGGTAGTATAGGTTGGCGCCAGGTAATCCGGAACGGGAGCCACGGAATATGGCTGGCGGGGCAATTTCCCAAACATTGATGAAAGCTTACCATCCACCTTCTTAGCTATGTAGGAAGCTTCTTTCAAAAGCTCCAGCGCAGTCTTAGGGTAAAACTGCGGGTCGGTGCGAAGAAACTCTATGAACTCCTTGAAGCTGCCTTTGAAATTAACCTGCTTCATTACTGCATCCATCTCTGCTTTAATCCTTGCTACTTCCTTCAAACCTATTTGGTAAACTTCTTCTGAGGTAAGATTGGTTGTTGTATAATGGCGAACCCGATCCTCGTAATATGCTCTACCCTTAGGGAATTGAGATGCACCGAGCGACTTCCTTGTCTTTGGTAAATATTCTTTATCAAAAAACTGCTGGATACTCTTGTACGCTCCTAACACATCTTTTTCTATTGCAGTTCTGCCTGCTAATTGGTATTTCTGCCAGTCAGCATCAGTTATAGTTGCAGGCTTCTTTACAAATGGCTTCCAGAAAACAGATTTTTCTACACTGTCTACTATATGTTGGGCATAGGTATTTTCATAACCTTTTAAAATAACAGCAGGCTGACTGATACCTAATGCCACACCCTTCCGCATCAGTTGCAGGTACTCATTTACAAAGCGCGGCATATCCTGTAGCTGCTTCAGGTACCGCTCTGCATCCCTGTTGTTGCGGATAGTGATGGCGGCACGTCGTGGCAGCCCGGTATGAAAACCTTCATCAGATAAAATCGGGTTTAGGTAAGCCTGGTACTCGTATTCAGCAACAGCATCCAGTACCTGGTGGTGCAGTAGCTCCAGGTTTACCTGGTCGTCAAAAGAAAGAGTGTCTTTATTGATGGCCTTCAGCTTTGCATTAGCTCCTTTGTAAAAAGCATATTTACGCGCATTGGCCTCTTCATTGTGAGAAAGGAGTACAAACCCTAGTGCACTATCCCGCTTCCATTCCTTCTCCCTGAAATTTTTTATATCATCTAAAACGGCAGCTATTTGCTTATGTACTTTTTGCTGTTGAGCTTGTAATGCTACTGGTGCCAGCAATAGCTGAAGAATAATTATGCAGATCAATTTCATGTGTAGCCTTTTGAAGATTATCGTGTAAAATAATCTTTGTTCTGATACCAGTTTGCTATACGTTGAATGAGTGTAGGAGAAAATTTAAAAACTAAAGCAGCCTGGAGGAAAGCGTGTTAACGATCTATTGTACATAGTAAAGTTCCAGCTTACCTTCCTTAGTAAGGGCATATACTTTTTTATCGTTGAACCTTATCTTCTTATACACAGCCGGATCAGCAAAAGCCTTAAAAGAATAGAGTTGTAAAGTAGCAGGCTTGTACAGCAAGATGCGGTCATTATCACGCCCGGTAACGGTTTGTTTATCTATAACCTGCAGATCTTGAATTACCGGCAATCCGTGCTTCTGTTTTTGTGCGCCATAATAATCAAAAACCAATAAGCCTTTTGTGGTGTCGTACATATACAAAAAACCATCGCGATCGAATAATGCTTCCGGCGATGGAGCCACATCAAACACCTGCCTCATATCTACCGATTCAAGCATTACACGTCCATTATCATCGAGCTTTTTTAGTTTGGCTTCCATCTCGTCATACAACCAGATATTGTTGTCGTAACTGGTGGTGACAGCCTTTACCTGCAGGATATTCTGCCTTCGCAGGTCAATTGTTTTACGCACACTCAGTTGCCGATCAAGTACGGCAATGGTCGAAAAATCTTTGAAGAACACCAACACCTTCAGTGGGTTGGTAGCATCTACCGATGATATTTTACCATAGCGGCGAACATCGTTATACACTGCCAGCGAGTCGCCTTTTTCATCAATTTTCTTTACATGGTTGGAAGTGGAAACAAGGTAGATATTGCCAAGGTTATCGGTGGTGAAATCAGAAATCACCTCAGGATAAACCCGCTGCAGTTTTAAATGAAGTGTGCTATCACCTGCAGCCATTGTTGCAGCTGAAAACATCACCATCATATATATGAACAAGATTCTTTTCAATGTTTATTCAAATTAATTGCAGAGGTTACTTCTCCCAATATTTCAGCTCAACATCATTTCCATCAAATTCAGCGTAGGTAAAATACCGGATCCAGTCTCCTAGGTTTATGTACCTGCTGGTGTCGGTTAGTGGATGGTTGAGAGGAAGATGCCGATGACCGAAAATGAAATAATCAATATGTTCTTTAGCCAACATTTCACGGCTAAAAATGATCAGCCATTCTTTATCATCGCCTAAAAAATGCTCATCGGAGGCACCAGTCTTTTTCCTGCTCGACCTACTGGAATAATTAGCCAGGCCTATACCCCACGATGGATGCAATAATCCGAACAACCATTGGCAAAACCTGTTCCGGAAAACTGATTTAAGCATTTTATAACCATGATCACCGGGACCGAGTCCATCGCCATGACCAACAAAAAACTTCTTATCATTGAAGTGGAAAACCTTTGGCTCGTGGTAAACCGGAATATTCAATTCGTTCTCGAAGTAACCACGCATCCACATGTCGTGGTTGCCAACAAAGAAATGAACTGGAATACCGGCATCGGTAAGTTCAGCTAGCTTTCCCAGTATGCGCACATAACCTTTTGGTACTACATGTTTGTACTCAAACCAAAAGTCAAACATGTCGCCTACTATAAATATTGCAGCGGCTGTTTCTTGTATCTCATTAAGGAATGCTACAATTTTCTTTTCGCGTTGAAGACTAGCAGCATGGCCAGGGGTACCAAGATGAAAATCGGAAAGGAAATAAACTTTTTTACCAACAGGCAATTGCATTACAGCTTACTCTTTTGTTGTATAAACTGCAGCACATCTCCTGAAGCTATGATGGGATTCCCGGTAACATCTCCGTTGAACCAATAGATATAAGCTGTTGTAGAAGTGTCGTTATAAAAAACTTCTGTTACGTCTCTACGATACATTGCTGTTTCCCCCTCTTCAGGATTCACACCTTCGTATTCGTCCAGCTGTTCGATAGCCCACGAAAAATCAGCATCTTCCTTCAGGTCATACAGCTCTCCAATGATGAAAGAATCATCTTCACAAGGCAAGGCAGCAGGAAAACTACCCATGTCGTACAGGCAACCCCTCACTTTAGCATTGCTAATAAAGGTGAAGTATTTACTTACGTAGTCATAAGCAGGATGCTTGAAGCCACTGCGCAATGAACCATATACAAAGATTTGAGTAACTGCATTTTCCATGTGCTAAAGATAAGCGAGGTATTGCTTATTACATTACTTCAGGCAAGAGAAATGAGGTAAAGGATGTCTATGGCATATTTCCAATTCTTGTTACGACCTGTCGACCAGGAATACGTAAACCTCTTTTGGGCCATGCACGCCTACAACCAGCGTTTTTTCTATATCGGCAGTACGGCTGGGACCTGTGGCCAGGCTGATCAGTGATGGCAATGATCCTCCATATTTCTCTTTCATGATCTGCAGTCCATGCCTGATATCGTACACCAACTGGTCGGTATATGCTATGCAGATATGCACCGGTGCATATACACTTGCAGTTCGTCCACTTGCCAGGGCAGAAGATAATAAGATGCTGCCGGTACGGGCAATGAGTAATTCGCAGGTGGTTATTGCAGCAGTGCAGCTGCTGAGGTCAGTTGAGTTGAAATGGTCAAAACCATTTTGCTGAAGAGTTTGAACCACCGCAGGTTCATTACAAAAGATTTTAGATGCAGGCCTGGCTTTTACAAACTCAACCAACTGCCCCGCCAACTCACGCTCATCAGCACAAAAAGAGAATTTTCCTTGCAGGCTGGTGAAGTTCTCAGCAAACTCCACCTCTATCTCCTT